>CAKVOK010000011.1 GCA_934792465.1 uncultured Clostridia bacterium
ACCGATACGGATAATGAACATATTGAAGTGCTGAATGCATTGGGCATTGTCAAAGGAAAATCCGAAACGGAGTTTGCACCGAACGATTCGCTTACACGTGAGGAAGCCGCAGCCATTCTTTATCGTCTGATAAGTAAAATATATCCCGGTTGGGATGCGACGGCGCAATACTTTGATTTTGCCGACAGCGGGCAAATTTCCGATTGGGCAATGAATGATATTCAAGTCATCTGCAATATGGGTATTATGCAGGGTGTGGGCGATAACAGATTTGCGCCAAAAGGTTTATATACTACCGAACAGGCTGTTGCAACGCTTGTGAGAGTGTATAATAAATTTGCAAATGCGAACGATATATCAAATGCCGAGAATCTTGTTGATGAAAGATTTATGATTTTATCATTGCCTTGGGGCGAAAAGTGGGAAAATATAAAAGACCGCTCTGCTCTTTCAACAGCAAGCGTGGTCGTCGATGACGACAATAGATTTGTAATTGAGATAAGCAATGCTGAATTTTTGGGAGTGAACGGAATAATGAGATTACTGTTTTCGGGGTCAAACGATGCCTTTCCGTCAGTAGGGCTTGTAAAAGCTTATTTTAACTATGATGAAAAAGACGAAAAAGAAATGCTGGCTCAAGGAAATAAAATATACGGTGAAAGAAAAAGTTACTTTCTTGATAAAAACGGGGTTGAAAATCCTCTGAACCCGCCTGCCTGGTACAGTGATGAAAATATGGATAACAGTCTGGCGGCAGATGAAAGAGCGTACTTTGAGAAATTGTTAAAGGATAGAGGTGTTGAAAAAACGAGAGCCGATGCAACAATCAGAGGTCCACTTGTTGTTATATCAGTAAACGAAGATGATAATATAGTTACAATAGCCGGAGATAATGCGGCGAAAATATTTAATTTAAGAAATTATATGCCGTAACCGCAATAAAAATATGAAACTATATATCAAGGAAACATCTTTCGCAATGAGTATAATGCTTGTTAAGAGAGCAATAAACATGTTATATATAATCAAGTGAAAAACATATTGAGTTGGGCTGAGAAAATTTTATAGGATTTTCTCAGCCCTTTTTTGTATAGTGAAAACTACCTGCTATGCAGGTAGTTTTCACTATACAAAAATTCTGCAAATTCTGCGTGCGTGTATTAAAACACGAAGCGGAATTTGCAGGGTAAAGGAAGCGAGAAAAATCCCTTGATGAGCTGACAAATAATGAAATTATCAGCCTGTCAGCATATGATGAATATTTTGCGGACGAGCATATATTCAATGTTCTTTGACAAGGAAAGTGCGCCGGCGCAGTATAGGCAGTCTTTCGACATTCGGTAATAGCAGAGCTTATACAGTAAATGCACAACGATGTCGGGGTAAGTTATAAAACATTCATTTTCGCATAAATGCAGAATAAAAGGCAAATTTGTACAGCAATGACACTATGATGAATAATGACGCTCCCGCCTTGAACACATCGCTGCATTGGGCGGTTGCATAAGAACTATGAGGATGGTGAAAGTCCCGTGAGCCGTGCCACCGGCTGTCAGGCTGGCGTTAATTTATGTTGTAATAATGGACTTGCTGCTGTTCATATTACTGTATTAGCTATTGCAAAAAGGGGGCTAACCAATATGAACGAAAAGAAGACCGATAAAACGATATGCAAAAGTGTTTTCAAAAGCGGCGAAAACACTACAACTAAAATTCAATTCACAAAAAAGTGGATTGAGCTGATAAATAGATTGGAAAAAACAAATCCGCCGGATTTTAGCGACAGGTAGTGACAAACCGAAAAAGATGCGTTATAATATATTCATAGAGTTGGTTTGTCCTATCTCAAAGGGGATGGAATAATGAGAGTTGCTTTATATTGCCGCTTATCCGAAGAAGATAGGAACAAACAATTTGAATCAGACGACAGTAATAGCATACAGAATCAGAAAGCAATGTTGTTACAGTATGCTATGGAACAGGGGTGGGACGTTTACAACATTTACAGCGATGACGATTACGCAGGTGCAGATAGGAAACGACCTGAATTTAACCGTTTGCTTGCTGACGCTGAAAATAAAAAGTTTGATGTCATACTCTGCAAAACCCAATCACGATTTACCCGTGAACTTGAATTGGTGGAAAAATATATACACGGTTTATTCCCGTTATGGGGTATTCGCTTTATAAGTATTGTCGATAATGCCGATACAGCCAATAAAGGTAATAAAAAGTCAAGACAGATAAACGGACTTGTGAATGAGTGGTATTTGGAGGATATGTCAGACAACATTAAAAGCGTTTTGACAAACAGACGGCAAAACGGTTTTCATATCGGTGCGTTTGCACTCTACGGATATAAGAAAGACCCTGACCAAAAGGGGCACTTGATTATTGACGAAGAAGCCGCCGCCGTTGTAAGAGAAGTTTTTACCCTTTTTTCACAGGGCTACGGAAAAACTGCCATTGCCAGACTGCTTAATGACAGGGGCATACCAAACCCGACAGAATACAAAAGATTACACGGACTTCGATACAAACAGCCAAAGACAAAAAACAGTACATTGTGGAAATATTTTGCTATATCCGATATGCTGGTAAATGAAATTTATATCGGAAATATGGTACAAGGCAAATACGGCAGCGTATCATATAAGACAAAGCAAAATAAGCCACGCCCCAAAAGTGAATGGTATATTGTTGAGGGAACTCACGAACCTATAATTGACCGTGAACTATGGGACAGAGTGCAAAAAATGGTTGCTGACCGTACCAAACCTTTTATTGTCGGTAACATTGGACTTTTTGCCAAAAAGGCTCGCTGTGCTAACTGCGGTTATATTATGCGGTCATCAAAAAGTCACGGACAACACTTTTTGCAATGTGCAAATAAGTGCATCGCAAAAGACGCTTGTATCGGAGCATTTATCTCGGTAGATAGATTAGAAAAAATGGTTATTGATGAAATTAATCGTTTGTCAGCCGAATATCTTGACAAAGACGAATTAGAACAAAATATAGAATTTTGTAATAATCTGCAAGTCCGGAAAAAAAGGCTGATTTCGGAAAGTGCCGCCTACAATAAAAAAATAGCAGAATACGCAAAAGGTATTCGTGATATTTATATGGACAAGGTAAAAGGCTTAATTTCGGAAAGTGATTTCATTGATTTATCAAAAGACTTTTCAATCGAAAAAGACAGATTAGAGCGCATGGTAGCAGATACTGAAAAAAAGTTATCCGAACTCGATGCGAAAATTGAAACCGGCGACAATCATCGGGAACTTATCGGAAAGTATACAAATTTGGAGCAGCTTAATCGGGAAATCGTTGAAACGCTTATTGATTATATTTCAGTCGGCAGACGTATTCCCGGAACAAGAAATGTTCCGATTGAAATTCATTGGAATTTTTAACTTGTTGTTCTTACATAATTGCAGCAGAACAGAAAGCAAGAGCGGTATATGATAATATTTTAAGAGTATGCGATGACCCGGATGTTGCAAATGTAATTAAATATCTTCGCGAAAGAGAAATAGTACATTTCCAGAGATTCGGCGGAGCATTAAATCATCTGCAAAGCACAATTAAGTGCAGGAAAACCGAAAAATAAATTAAGAACAAGGTACGGATAATTTCGTGAAAACGAATTTGTCCGTACCTTGTTTAAGATAAATTGTCCTGTGAACTCTGTTTTTGAGCCTTGTTTTCAGAGTGTCTTAAATTCAACAAGTATCAAGAACTTATATTTCTTCGAGCTTTCGCTCAATATATTCCGATAGGGTTAAGAGTAGTCAAATTCGGGCAGAAAAAAAGGTATTTGATTTTTTTGGGTTGATTTGTAAAAATATTTATGTTATAATAGGAAAAAATGCAAAATTGAGGCATTACGGAGGGAGAAACCGACATGACAATGAGAGAAAGAATTTTAAAAACATTTGTTGTTACAATTCGTGAAATAAACACTCACGGCGGTGCAAAGGAGTTTTTTGAAAAATATCCGGTAGGTGGGGTATACTACGGTGAGGCTCCGGCACTCAGAGACGAAAACGGACTGGAGATAGGCACGCAGTATGACTTTGAAAAACTAAACGAACTTAAAAAATATTCAAAGAAAAAACTTTTGGTATGTGCGGACAGCTGCTGCATACGCGGACAAAAGGTTTTTGCGTCTTGCCAGCGTTCGCTTGGAGCGTCGCTCAGCGAGGAGGACGCATATAATTGGGGCAGACTGATTGGAATGCAGATGAACGATAAGGGTGTTGACTGGGTTTTGGGACCCAGTATAGATATGGCTTTCGACCCGCTTATGTACCTCATGGCAATAAGTGACGACCCGAAGGTTATAGCAAGGCTTTACAGTCAGACCGTAAAAGGTATTCAGGATCAGGGCGTGTGTGCAACCGTAAAGCATTTTCCGGGATTGGGTACATATTTTGTTAATATGCATATAGCACCTGGTTCTAATAATCTGCCGTTCGATAAATGGATGGAAACCTACGGATATACATATAAAGAAATGTTTAAAGAGAACGTAATGAGCGTTATGACAACGCATGTTTCGCTGAAATCGTATGACAACGAGTTTACGGACGGATTTTATCCCATAGCAACATATTCCAAAAAACTTACCACCGACCTTTTGAAAGGCGAACTCGGTTTTAAAGGCGCAGTTGTTACGGATGCGCTGATTATGGGCGGCATGGCAACGGGCGATTTGGTAAAGGAAACCGTACAGGCATTTAAGGCGGGTGCGGATCTTCTGTTGTGGCCTCCGGTTGAAGCGGCGGAAGCGATAGAAAAGGCAATTGAAAGTGGCGAAATACCGATGTCCAGACTTGAGGATGCGCTGGCAAGAATAGAAAGAATGGAAAATTTCAGAAACAAAGCTCTTGCTGAAAAATCATATGACAAGCCGGACGCACAGTGGGCAGACAATAAAAAGCTTGAAATTATTAAAAACGGTATGTGTCTGCTTAGAAACGATATAGGACTTTTGCCGATAGACAGCGAAAAATATAAAACTGCGCTGATAGTGGATGCAACGGAGGAAGATTGTACGGTAAACGAAGGCGACCGCATATCTTCGAATCTGCTTAAAGCGGAGCTTGAAAAAAGAGGAATATGTACGGATGTAAAACGCGATATATATGATGTTCCTTCGCGTGTGTGCTGGCAGAGCGATGTGGACAAGCTTCAGGAAAAATATGACCTTGTAATATTTAATGTAAACGCAAACTTTGTTGCACAGTGGAGCGAGCCGCATATGCACATTTGGGCATCGCACTTGTTTGACAAAAAGAGGAAGATTATTATAAACTACGGTTCACCGTATTTTGCGCCGGAATATTTTCCGGAGGATCCCACAATTATAGAAATGAACACCACGCCGGAAGAAGATGTTGTAAAAATGCTTGCGGACGGACTGTTTGGAGATATTGAATTTAAAGGAAAAAGTATTCTTAAAAATAAATAGTGAAAGGAAGAACGGCATGCCTAAAAGCTATAAGTTTAATAATGAAAGAAAAGAAATATCATTTGAGAAGTGCAATTTGCCCACACCGTGGATGAATTACCTGTCAAACGGCACGTTCCACACAATGATGTCGCATGCGGGCGGCGGTGTTGCGTTTTACAAAAGTCCGCAGATATGGAGAATAAATCACTACAGATTTTTTCATCTGCCAACGGATAGAAGCGGATTTTATACATATATAAAGGATGGCGATGAATTCTGGTGTCCCACGAGCGAACCGTGCAAAGCAAAGCCGGAAAGCTGGAAATCAACTCACGGAATGGGCTATACAAGGTTCGAGGCAAAAAGAAACGGAGTAAGCGTGGATGCGCTGTATTTCGTGGGCAAGTATGAAAATGCCCTTATATGGAATTTGAAAATAAAAAGCGACAGCGATAAAAAAATAACCTTGTTCCCGTATGTGGAGCTGGGCATGATGGAATTTATGCGCGAATTGCAATGGCAGTGTTATAACAAACATCAGCTTTCTGTTTATCCGATGGATGATATTTTGGTATACAAATATGGTGTTGAAATGCAGCCGAAGCCGGACGAAACACCGCTTGTATACTTTGCGTCAAACGTGAAGATAGACGCATACGACTGCGACAGGGACGAGTTTGTGGGTTCTTACAGAAGTGAGGAAAATCCGCAAAGGGTTGAACAGGGGAAATGTTCAGACTCCGTTCTATACGGCGGGGACCCGTGCTTTGCGTTTAAAATAGATCTCGACCTTAAAGCAGGCGAGGAAAAAACGGTTAATATCTTTTTGGGAACGGCAATGACGGAGGAAGAAATAAAGAAATGCACCAAGCATTGCCGTGAGAAAGATTTTGTGGAAAAATCGTTTGCAGCATTGAATAAACAGTGGGATGAGCATTTAAGCAAATTCAGCTGCGAGATTCCGGATAAGGACGCACAGACAATGATTAATATATGGAATCCGTATCAGGCTGAAAGAAACTTCCAATTTTCAAGAAATATTTCCTATTATGCGACGGGAACCTTTCGCGGAGTGGGCGTAAGAGATACGGCGCAGGATATTTTGTCAATGGTGCCTTTTAATTTGGAACGTGCGAAAGATAAACTGAATCTGCTGTTCTCTCAACAGTACAGGGACGGACATTGCAACCACTACTGTTTCCCGACGGAGGGCTGGGAACCGGTAACCAGAATACATTCGGATAACCATTTGTGGCTTGTTATGACTACTTACCATATAATTATGGAAGAAGGGAAAACAGATTATCTGTCTGAAACCGTACCGTTCTATGACGGAGGCGAGGACACTGTTTGGAATCATATTAAAAAGTCTATAGAGTTTACAACAAGGAATATGGGCGAGAATGGTTTCCCTCTTATGCTGGCATCGGACTGGAACGATATGCTGTTTAAGGTATGCCGCAAGGGTAAGGGCGAAAGCATATGGACATCTATGCAGTTTGGAACGGTTTTGAGAATGATTTCCGAACTGGCAAAAAGAATGGGTGAGGACTGTAAAAAATACGACGAGCTTTACGAGCAGCAGAAAAAGCTTGTAAATTCCGTGGCATGGGATGGCGATTGGTTTATCCGCTGTATAACGGACGAAGGCAGATTTATAGGTTCGGCAAAGGAGGAACAGGCAAAAATATGGGTAAATTCTCAAAGCTGGTCGGTTTTGTCCGGTATGGGCGATAAGGATAAGCAGATTCGTGCCATGGACAGCGTGAAAAAATATCTGGATACCGATTTGGGTATTAAAAAGATTCACCCGTCAATGAAGGATTATCCTTCAAAGGAAGATCCTCTTACATATTATAATAAAGGTTGCGGTGAAAACGGAAGTATATTCTGTCACGCAAACACATGGGCAATAATAGCCGAATGTATGTTGGGTCGCCCCGAAGCGGCGTATAAATACTATCATCAGCTGCTGCCTATGGTAGCGCAGGAAAAGACGGGAGAATGGAGATATAAGGCAGAGCCTTATGTATATTCCTCCAATATCTTCGGACCGGAAAGCTTAAGATTCGGTTTTGCAAACGTTTCGTGGCTGTCGGGAACAGCGTCTTGGATGTATATAGCTGCAACGCAGTATATGCTGGGCATACGTCCGAAGTGGGACGGACTTGAAGTAGACCCGTGCCTGTCGGAGGAAATGCTGCCGGCAAAGGTAACAAGGGTATTCAGGGGAGTTACTTATAACATTACGATTACCAAAAATGAAAAAATGTTTATTCCGTATGATGAAACATACAAATCGGTTGACGTTACAGTATAAGCAGGTCGGGGAAAATACCGCGGTCGTATAAGGGTCGCGGTATTTTTAATAAACTCTTTTTAACCCTTTTACTTGTAAAGGTTTTGCTGTATAATTATGATATAAATGAGTAAAAACGGAGGAGTAATATATGTTTAAAAGGATTGATGCGGTTTATTCCGCACGGTTGTATAAAAATTTCGTTTTGGAAAACGAAAAGCATTTCAATGTTGAGATACACGGAGCGCAGCCGTTTGAAGAGAATTTGTGGATTGAACCCATGAGCTGTATTGCACTGACGGAAAAAAACGGTTATGTGGGCTGTTGTTTTGCGGATTTGTGCAAGGGTGAAATCGAAAATTTCGGAGTGGGAATTTATTTGACGGCAAAGGGCGAGATAAGCATTAATGCCTCTGTTTTAAAGGAAAATATGCGCAAAAAATTAACGGGCACCGAGGAAATAATAATAAACGGCAAAGAGGAAGCGGCAATGCTGTATCCCATATTTGCCGAAGGCTTCGACATATATGCGGATTATATAAAGGAAACAAATTCTTTGGGACTTGTAAGTGTAAAAAAAGGGTTGAGCGTAACCGGCGAAAGGAATATAATAAAATTCGGGTGCAGTTTTTCACGCAGTGGAATTTATTACAAAGAGGACTGCGAACTGCCGTTGTTTGAAAAATGCTCATTCTTAACTCTTTGGGAGGGAAACTGACATGGAAAACCTTATTATAAATGCGGGAAAGAAATATGAAGATATTAAAAAAGCTGTTGCAAAGGCGTCGCAGCTGAGAGATGAGTATGATGAAATTAAAATTGTACTGGAAAACGGCGAATATGAATTTGGAAAAACGCTTGAAATAACAAATGAAACGTTAAAAAAAGGCAGAGCACGGATAATAATAACATCGGAAGGAAAAGCGGCATTTTCAGGCGGAAAGGCAGTAGACCCTCTCAGTCTGAAAAAGGTGACCGATGAAGATAAATACGGAAGAATAAAGCCGGAGGCGGCAGATAAAATTTTATGTACCGACCTTAAAAAATTTGGAGTAATGGAATTTGGGAAAAGAAGAACAAGAGGCTCTGTATACGATATTCTGCCTGCCGAAATAGAATTGTTTGTAGATGATGAAGAAGCGAAAAGAACGTTTTTTCCGAAAAACGGAAAAAGAATGAAAATAAAAAAAGAAAATTTGGTAAGAAATATAAAGCTTGACGGATATTTTCCGAAAACGGACGACCCGTACGGCGAAGATGTGCGCGACCCGAATACATATCCTATTATGAAATACGATTACCCGGAGGGTGACAGATGGGCAAACGCAAAGGATGCATTTCTTTTCGGACCTTTAAATTCGGGATTTTTCGATGTAACTGTGCCGGTTAAGTGCTTTGATACGGAAAAACGAGAGATTCACACGGACGATGCGTTCGGATTTTCAACGGGACGTTATTTTAATACATACAGCGTGTGCAACCTTTTGGAGGAGCTTGACACACCGGGAGAATATTATATAGATAGTGAAACACTTATTTTATATTATTATCCGAAAAGGGAAATAACAAAGGATACAAAGCTGCGTATATCGTATTTGAAAGAACCGTTAATAGCCCTTGAGGACGCAGATGATGTTATAATAGAAAATATAATTTTTGAGAATACGCGAGGCATGGGAGTTTACTGGGAAGGTTGCCGGAATACTCAGATAAGAAATTGTGTATTCAGAAATATAGGCATGGTTGCGGTGTCTTTCGGCATAGGTTATGAAGATGTTGTAAATAATGTTCATGATGGGGATTTAAGACTGAAAAAAAGGAAAATAGGCGGACTTAAGGCGCAAACTCACAATAATCCGATGACCTATAGAAACGGCGGATATAACAACACGTTAAGCGGCTGTGAAATATATAACATAGGCTGCGGCGGGGTTATTTTAGACGGAGGCAACAGGGAAAAGCTGTACAGAGGCAACAACCGTGTTACAGACTGCGATATACATGATTACAACAGGCTTGAAACAAGCTATCGGCCGGGTGTGCACGTGTTCGGCTGCGGAAATACCGTATCATTCTGCAGAATATATAATTCGCCGCAAATGGCAATAGAACTTACAGGCAACGATAATACGGTTGAATATTGCGAAATTTTTAACTGCTGTACGGACAGCAACGACAGCGGAGCGATATACTGCGGCTCGCGTTTTTCTTCAAGAAATACTTTCGGAACGGTTTTCAGAGGCAACTATTTTCACGATAACGGCTCGGAAAAATGTGATTTGAACGAGGGAGCAAAGGGCTTTAGAAGTGAAACCTACGACCTGTATCTTGACGGGCATTCGGGAACGGAAATTTGCGAAAATGTGTTTGAAGGCAGTGCGGTGAATGAGGCAGTGTTTGTAAACATATGCGCATTTTACGATAAGGTAATCGGAAATATATTTATTGACGTAAACGCAATATTCCACCGCGAATTTAGCATAGATTATTCATATGACGCATACAGCTTCTTCGGATTTGATGAGGAAACGGCAAATAAATGGAGAAAGAAATACCCTCTTATGGAAAATTATAAAAATATGCGTGAAATACCGTGCGGCGGACACAGCATAAGAGATAACATACACATAGGCAAAGGATATTTTATCAGAAGTGCATTTTCGGTATACGATTATGAGAATAACGTACATTATGCAGAAATGCCGCAGCGCCTTGAGCGTATAAAGGAGAAAATAAAAAAGAGGTGAGTACGATTTACAGTCTGATAATAGTTGATGATGAATACTCGGCATGCGAGCTTTTAAAATACTATGTTACGGATTACTGTAAGGACTTTGAAATAGCCGGTATATTTGCAGATGGCAGCGAAGCGATTGATTTTCTGGAAAAGAACGACGTTGATTTGGTGTTGACGGATATAAAAATGCCGCGTGTATCGGGAATAGAACTTGCAAAATATATTCATGAAAACAAAAGCGGTACCAATGTTGTTGCGGTAAGTGCGTATTCGGAATTTGAGTATGTAAAGGATTTAATGAAATACGGGGTAACATACTACCTGCTGAAATTCGTGGATTTAACCGAATTTCTTGAAGTAATGGATATTGTGCGTAGCAATCTTAAAAAAGGGGCGCCGCAAGCACGGTACGATGAACTTCAGGCAGAAATGTTTTTCTTTGATTTGTTTGAAAACAATTTTTCTTCCTGCGAAGAAGCGAGCGAAAGCTATGCAGAACTTGAATTAAATACGGAGTTCGCCGATGCCGTGTGCACACGCCTTTCATTCTGTGTACAGGGATTGAGAGAGTTTAAGAGAAACAGATGGCACTATACGGGTGAAATGATGAAAAACGCATTTTTGAATATTGTAAAGCTGCTGCATATCGGAATGTTTGTTACCGTGCTGTCTTTTGATGAAGAAAAAGCGGATTTCGTTTTATTTGACCGCGGCAGAGAAATAGAGGTCGAAAAAGATGCTGTGGCAGCAGAAGTACTGAATACCTTTGGCCTTTGCGCCGCCGATTTCGTATGTGAAAATATTTTGCTTAAGGATATATGTACAGGTAATTACGAAGGAGGAGAAAGCGGCTCATACTTGCAGCGGACAGAAGAAATAGAAATAGCTGACATGGAGTTGCCGCCCATAGTAAAGCTTTCGGCGGAGATTATCGAAAAAAATTTCAGTATGCCGATAATAAGAAGCGAGATAGCACAGAAGCTGCACGTAAACGTTGTGTATCTCTCAAAGGTATTCAAGCAATATACGGGCAAGACGCTCATGACATATCTTTTCGAGGTTCGGCTGAAAAAGGCGGTCGAACTGGTAATGGAGGGCAAAACCATATACGAAATATGCGGACAGGTGGGATACAACGACGAAAGGAGTTTCCGCCGCGCATTTAAAAAATATACGGGATATTCGGTAAGAGAGTACAAACGTGCCTTTATTCATTCGGAAAAGGAAGAAAATAAATGAAAAGAAATATATTAAGATACGCAAGAAGCTACGGACTTAACAGTGTTTTGGTTCTTAAAGCATTAAAAATTCTTATTGTATTCGCAGCAGCGGCAACCGTTCTGATGACAATTGCGTATAATACGCTGAATGTGTCCATGCGTAAGGATCTCATGAGCAAGAACACAATGGAACTGAAGAAAACGGCGGTTCTTTTTGAAAATTTTTTCAGAGAAGCGGAATACCTTGCCGCAAAAACTTTTATAAACAAAGATGTAAATCATTTTATGAGTCTGAGCGACGCAGAGAAAATAACGCCATACCAAAAAGAAAAGCTGCTTGACGCTGTAAACGGCTGGTCGGTATACAATACAGGAGTTAAAAACGTGTATATATACAACAGCAAAGCCGGCTGTGTGGTTTCGGGTGAAGATATATTGCCGAAAACGGAATTTAAGAATGAATTTTGGTTTAACGAAACCGAGAATAATTATACAGGCAGCTACAAAATAGCATTTCAAAAAAATCCGGATAGTTTTTTAAATTCAATATATTTTATTAAAAAGGCGGCGGAAAACCCGACTTATGTAGTGGTAGAGCTTGATGTTTACAATATAAAAACAAAGCTTGAAAACGTGTCCGGTACGGACAGTCTGGTATACATAATAATTAATGGAGAAGTGGTCTACAGCAACGTTTCGTATAAAAAGCCCGAATGGATAGAACAGTGTTTGGACGGTGAGCAGGGATTCCTGAAAAAAGAAGGGTTGGTTTACGGACATCAGCAGTCGTATTATTACGGATATGACTGTATTATCTGCTCCGATGACGCCGAGTATATGCAGGGTGTAAAAAATATGTATACGCTGTATATAATCATATTTGCCGCACTGCTTGGCATTATGGTGTTCATTTCGGCGTATATGTCAATGGACAGTTTTTCGTATATAACCGATTTCATGGAAATATTTGAAACAAAGAAGCAGCAAAAAACGCTTAAAGACAATGAAATTAAATATATAAGCGACAAAATTGTATATCTGATAAACGATAACGAAATGCTAAAAAAAGAAGTTGAAAAGAAAATAACGGATTACAACGATATGCAGCATAAAGCACTTCAAAAGCAGATTACACCGCATTTTATAAATAATTCGCTTACGGTGCTGGGTGTGTCGGTAATAAACGAATGCGGTTACGGTGCGGACAGCCTGAAAATGATAACAAGGCTTTCACGCATTGTAAAATACAGCTATATTTCAGACGATATTTTTGTAACGCTGAAAGAAGAGCTCGAATTTCTGCACGATTATCTGGAATTTTTAAAATGCCGGTATAAAAACCTTGAATTTGATATTAAATGCGATAAGTCGCTTTACAATTCAAAAATATTGAAAATGATAATGCAGCCTTTTGCGGAAAATGCGGTTTTTTACGGAATAAAGGATAAAAAATGTATGTTTTGTGTAACGGTTACGGAAAACGGCGGCAACCTCGAAACAGAGTTTTATGACAACGGTGAGGGAATGAGCTGCGAAAAAACGGCGGAAATTACGGAGTACAACGAAACCGACAACTTTGATTTCGAAAAAATAGGAATTAAAAACGTGTATAGACGGCTTAAAATAATATACGGCGAAAAGTCACAGATGACGGTAGAAAGCGAAGAAGGCAAATTCACAAGAGTAAAAATTATAATTCCCAAAGAGGAAAGGACTGACGATTAGAATGAACAAAACAATTAAAAAAAGAAGGGGAGACGCAAGGGATAATTTAACGCTGAATCTTATGGCGCTGCCCGGAATTATTGCTGTACTGACATTTTGTTATCTGCCGATGGTCGGAGTGGTTATGGCATTTAAGAATTTCAACTCCAATCTCGGAATATTCGGAAGTCCATGGGTGGGTTTGGATAACTTCAAATTTTTCTTCATGTCGGACGATTTCGGACTCCTTATGAGAAACACTCTCGGTTATTCGATAGTTTTCCTTGTAACGACAAATATTGCGGCAATTCTGTTCTCGGTTATGTGTTACAATATAAGGAGCACAAAGCTGCTTAAGTATTACCAGACAACGGCGGTTTTGCCGACGTTTATGTCAATGGTTCTGGTATCGTATATAGTTTACGTTTTCCTTTCGCCGACAACCGGTGTGTTTAATAACATACTTAAGTCTGTGGGACTGGAACCGGTAATGTGGTATTCGGATGGCAGATACTGGCCGTTTATCCTGACGATAACCAATCTTTGGAAAGGCGTGGGGTATGCAAGTCTGCTGTACTACGCAACAATGGTCGGCATAGACGAAAGCCTCTTTGATGCGGCGGAAATAGACGGCGCAGGAAAATGGAAGCAAATAATACATATTATAATTCCGGAACTGTCTTCGCTTATTTGTCTTCAGGTTATTATGGGACTGGGACACGCACTGGGCGGCGATTTCGGACTGTTCTATCAGGTGCCGCGAAACGTGGGCTTGCTTTATGATTCAACAAATATATTCAATACCTATGTGTTTAGAGCACTGCAAAAGGGTACCAGTATGGGCAGAACGGCGGCTATAGGACTGTTCCAGTCGCTGGCAGGTGTTATTCTTCTTTTAATCAGCAACGCAATTATAAGAAAGATAGACTCGGAAAAAAGTATGTTTTGATTACCGGGAAGGGAGGAAAAGTATATGAATAAAAAAAATATAAGTGTGGGATATGCGGTGCTGAACATATTCCTGCTGCTAATGAGCCTGACCTTTGTAATTCCGATGCTGCTTATGATTTCGGTTTCGTTTTCAAACGAGAGTGCGGTTTTAATCGAGGGTTATAAGCTTATTCCGTCACAGTGGAGCATGGCCGCTTACAGAATGGCGATAGGCAATTCATCTCAGATTATAGATTCGTATAAGGTTACGATTGCATATTCGGTGTTGGGTACGCTGTTGGCGGTTGTTGTGCAGACACTTATGGCATATCCGCTTTCGAGAAAATATTATAAAAACAGAAAAATACTTACGGTATATCTTATGATACCAATGTTCTTTTCGGGAGGTATGGTACCGAGCTATATTCTCAATACGCAGTATCTGCATTTGGGAAACAGTTTTTGGATTTACATTCTGCCGGGTCTTGTGAGCGCATGGAATGTTATATTGTTTAAAACGTATTTTTCGGGTATTCACGATGCGCTTATGGAATCCGCCAAGCTTGACGGAGCGGGCGAATTTAAAATATTTGTAAGTATAATGCTGCCGCTTTCAACTCCGATTATCGCCTGTATTGCGTTTACGACAATGCTGGCAAAGTGGAACGACTGGAATACATCGCTGCTGTACATAAGAAATTCAAGGTTGTATTCCTTGCAATATCTTCTGCAAAGAATTATAAACGAAGCGGATTATATAAAAAATATGCAAGGTACGGATTCGGAAACGCTTGTGGGAACAAAAATGCCGTCCGAAACCCTAAAATACGCAACGGCGGTACTGGCGGCAGGTCCCATGATGGTAGTGTTCCCGTTTTTTCAGAAATATTTTGCAAAAGGCTTGGTAGTGGGAAGTGTTAAAGGTTAAAAAATAATCCTCCGAAAAAAATACACCCTGGGTGGAGGAAATTGAATTTTATGCCGAAACAGGGCGGCGGAAGGAGAATGAAAATGAAAAAAACACTTAAAAAAGGGCTGTTCAGAACAATGGCACTGCTTGCGGCAATATCGTGTACCGTGTCGCTCGGCGGCTGTGGGGTTAAAAAAGAAAATGCGGGCAAAACAGACGAACTGAAGTACATAATGTCCGGACCCGGTATGCAGAACGACTGTAAGGAGGTTTGGGAGGGATTTAACAAAAAACTTGCCGAAAAAGTTCCGGGAGTTAAGGTGGATTTTGAAATAATTCCGCTTTCGGAGTACAAACAAAGATTTTTGCTTATGAACTCCGCACGCGAAAAAGTTGATATTGTAAACAACTACAACTTGGATTTCTATACAGAAGTTAAAAACGGAAGCTTTATAGCATTGGATGATTTGCTTGAAAAATACGGAAAAGAAACGCTTGCCGCACTGCCCGGCTGGTTTATGGAATATCAGAAGGCGGACGGAAAGATATACGGTATACCGTCGTATCAGATGTGTTCGGTTTTAAGAGGTGTAACATTTATTAAAGAACAGGCTGATAAGTATCTTGATACGGAGGCGTTCAAAAAGGCACTCTACGACACAAAGCACGATTCAAAGGAAATGTATGATATACTTGAAAAATATATGGACGACCTTTCGGCTGCGGGATATAAATTCAACGGCTCGGTAAAGGTTATAAACCAGCGCGGCTGGGAAAGTCTTAAATGGCCGTATTCAATCGAATACGGGGACAAAAACGGTAAGGTTGTAAATACCGCACTTTGCGACAACGCACAGGTGCGCTATGAAGTAAGTGCAAGATGGGCAAAAAAAGGATATATAAAAGAGGACGCACTGACAAACACAACGGATTATAAAGGTCAAACAGACGGTGTTCCGTTTTGGGATGTGGGATATACACCGTTTATACAGGAAAAGTTAAGCAAGGAATACGGCACGGAGGTTATTGTTATTCCGTACTACGAAAAAGACTATATAGGATATAGAAACAGTGCGGGCGGCACTTCGATAACCTCGTCCTGCAAAGCTCCCGAAAAGGCAATGCAGGTTATAAATCTGTTGCAAAGCGATAAGGAAATGTTTAACCTTCTTACATTCGGAATCGAGGGCAAGCATTATACGAAAACCGGGGACGACAGAATAGAAACGCCGTATTCTCTCCAGGCAGCGTCAACCGATTCTTACGGACTGTACAAATGGATTGTAGGTAATACCGAGCTTGCATACAACTGCCCGGCAGAACCTGACGGCTACAAAAAATGGGTGTTTGAGGAATCAAACAAATCCGACTACCGTTCGCCGCTCATAGGCTTCGGACTTGACGATACGGGTATTGCAGATTATTTAACACAGGTAAATTATATAAATGAAAAATATTACGAACCCTTGCTGGCAGGTGTTAACGACGATTGGAAATCTGCGTTCAAGCAGTACAAAAAGGAGCTTGAGGAAGTCGGCAACAATGAAATTGTAAACGAAATGCAGAAACAGGTTGACGAATTTTTAAAGACAAAAAAATAAACACGGAGGGAAAATATGAAAAGAAAAAGCCTTATAATTTTTCTTGCAATGCTTGTGAGTTTGCTGCCGCCGGTATGTGCGCAGACAACGGACGGGCGGGAGTATAACCTTGATTTTACAAAGAACGCCGATACAATAGCAACACTTGACTGTACAGATACCGACGGAAACGCCTATGCACAGAATGTGGAAAACTGGTTCGGAGGTATAGAGGAAAGTTACGGAAGCGGCTTGTACGGCGGATTCGGCGGTCTGTCTGCGGATATTCTGAAAGACAGCGAAACGCAAAGCTTTACCGCATATTATCTTAGTGATGATGGCGAAACGCTGACATCGGATGCACAAACCGTGTATAAAATGGATTTCTGTAAGGAAGGATATGCCGTAAATACGGAGGATTCATATATTTTAAGCACAGCACGGATGAGTGACGGCACAACGCCTTCGTCATTGGAAACAAGGCTGAATGCCGTGCCTACGGAATCGGTGCGTTTTGCAGTGAGTATTCGTGCGGCAAACCGAATTAAAGCTGCAATCACGTATACGGACGGCACGAGCGATGAGGCGGAGATAAGCACCACCGGTTGGGCAACAATGTCAAACGGCGCGAATAATATAAAAAAATATTTTAATAAACGCAGTGACGGGGCAAAGCTTAAAATTGTAGGTAAGTGGTCAAACGGCTACAGGCTTGTTGTGCCTTACGGCGATTCCGGCGCACTTGTTAAAGAGCCAAACACCGTTTCTAAAAACAATAAAAATATAACCTTCGGCGTTGTGCTTTATGAAATGAGCGCAAACGCAGCGAAGATACCGGAAAAAATCGTTCTTTCCGTTTCGGATAAATATCCTGTTGTATTGTATTCGATGAAACAGTGCGAGATTAAAAATGAAACACTTGCGGCAAAAATTGAGGAAGCGGAAAGCATAATCAAAGAGGACAGGGTTGCGGCTGATAATATAGATACACTGCTGTGCGCTTGCGAATATGCTGATATTTTAGAAGAAAGAGGATATGTTCATGATTTTTCGGCTTTAAGAAGCTTTGCGTATACGGCGGAGCCGGAAAACGGGACAAAAAATCTTTACAACGTAAACGAAATTTCGTTTAACTGGAAAGACTTATTTGACATAAGTGCTCTTGACATTACGGTAAAATGCGGCGATGAGGTTTTAAGCGGCTATACGCTTGAAACGGAAGGTGCGCAAATGAAGATAAAATTTGAAAACACGCTTGAAGGTGGGAAAAATTATACGGTTTCGTTCGGCGGCGTAACAGATACGTCGGGCAATTTCGTTCCGGTGCCGGATTATAAGATTCAAACCGGCGGCGTGTATAAGGGCATAGAAGTTTCGGCGGCGGAAACAAATCTGCCGGTCGGCGGTTCGGTGCGTCTTGCGGTGTACGGAATTGAGGAAAGCGGCAGCCGAACGGAAATTTCGGCCGGTGATGCGGTATTTACATCGGATAACCCGGAGGTTATATCCGTAAGCGCAGACGGTACGGCAACGGCGCATAAAAAAGGCAGTGCGGTAATAAAAGCGGAGTTTGAGGACAAAGTGCCAAGTAACCCCAATGCGGACGAAAATAATAAGTTTTATGCGTATATTACTTTGGAAGCATATTCTCCCATAACGGAAATAACGGGCAGCAGAGAGGATACGACAATATACTTCGGCGATGATGTAACACCGCAGGAGGTATATTTTACCGATACGGAAACGACCGAAAAAATCCATGCCGGGTTTACATATAAAGATAAAGTACTTTATGTCGTACCGGAAAAACTTTTGGATTTAACGCAGAAATATTTTCTTACGATACGGTGTGAGGAAAGAACGTATAGCAAAACGGTGTCTTTTGAAACGCTTATGAGCGAAGATTTTGAAACTGCGGACGCATATAAACGCTTTACACAGAACAGATGGAGCGGAGATAAGAACGGTAAAAAGTTTAACGATATCAATGCCGAAAATGCCAAAGGCAATCTTGTGCTGGGACAGGGCAAGGCAGTGGGTAACGGTGAGGCAACGCTTGGCTATGCGGTGGATGCGGAAAGCAGAAACTGGAAGGACTACACCGTTGAGTTTAAGTATCTTACAAAAGAAAGCGGCTATGCGGCAAAGGATTTTGTATTCTATATGCTTTCGCAGAATACATCGCAGATGTGTGTAATATACGATGTAAAGCAGGCGGTAACAATAGGAACGGGTGAAACATATACACGTTACAGGGACAATGCGCAGGTGCTGCACACGATTGAAAATGCAGAGCCGGAATATGCGGACAAAACAAAGTTTGCCGAAAACGATTTGCTTGTTTCGGGTAGCATGATGGGCAAAGACCTTTCCATGAGAGCAAGAACGGCAGACAGCGGCGAACTTGTATATCTGAAAAAAACAAAGCTGCCGGTTGAACCTGATACGCTGTATCAGACAAGCGGGTCGTTCGGGATATATGCGAGCGCGGTCGGTGCGGCAGAAACGGACGTATTTTATATTGACGATGTGGTATGCTACAAAACAAATTACGGCGACGAGGAATATACAGCCTCAATTCTGTATAATGCAAGAGATTTGTATAACGTAACCGATGTAAAATTTTATTGGAACGTAAGTACATCGGATATATCAAAATCCAATATTACGATAACGGAGGACGGTACGCCATACACGGATTTTGATGTTGTACATTCGGATAATACTACAGAAATTATATTTGCAAATCCGCTTGAAGGCGAAAAACAGTGGAAAATTGCTTTTGAAGCTGTAAAGGATAGGGACGGCGGAGATATTTTACCGGCACCGCTTACATTTTTCACGGGCGGTGTGTATAAAATCATAAAGCTTTCGGACAATCGTTTTTTACAGGCGGGTAAGAATACCGAAATTTATCTTGAAGGAACAACCGAAAAAGACGGCGTATACAAGCTTGTAAACGATTATATAAGCTACAGTGCGGACAAAGAAGTGTTTGAAATAAATGCCGATGGCATACTTAAAGCGAAGGACAGAGGGTATGCAATGCTGAAAGCGGTTTATCTCGACCCGAATACGGATAACACAAACGGCGATGGCGGCAGCAATGTATTTACGGTGGAAATGCCCGTATATTCATATGTTTCAAAGGAAAACATGAACGTTGAAGAGGAGTATAAGAAAGCGGCGGATTTAACTTTTGAAAACGGTGCGCTTAAAATTTGCGGTACGGATTTGAAAATAGGAATCGGAAGTAAAACGCTTGCTGAACTTACGGGATACCACAGTGTTGAGATACTGAAAATCAAAGATAAATTTGAAATATATACCGACGGTATAAAAACGGTTATGAATACCGAAAAAACGGAACTTTATCTAAGCGCTGCGGACTGCACACAGGCGGAGCTGTACAATCTTATAGGCAGCAAATGTACGGCGGAGTTTGTAAATGTGCGTCTTGATTCGAAAGGTATAAAATGCGAATACGCATATGAGGATAAGGATGGCGACGAGGAAAGCGGAACGGTTATTTCGTGGTATGCGTCCGAAAACGAAAACGGAGGATATACGAAGGTTTCCGGGCAAAACGACAGGTATTTTACTGCGGCAGGATATGAGGGAATGTACCTGAAGGCGGAGGTTTTGCCGAAGAATAAGTATGAAGAGGGAACAGCCGTAAGAAGTGAAAAGGCGTATTTCGTGTCAAAGAATACGCAGCAGGGAGGCGGCTCGTCCGGCGGCGGAGGCTCACGCTCCGGCGGCAGCGGAATATCGGTAGGCGGCAGTGCCGCTGAAGGTGTGCAAAACAATATAATTGCAGTGGTGTATAAAGACGTAAACTCAACACACTGGGCGTTTAAAGCAATTTCGGAGCTTACGGAATCGGGAGTGTTAAAGGGTTTTGCGGACGGCACGTTTCTGCCGGAAAAACCCGTTACCCGTGCGGAATTTATATGCGCTGTTTTAAGGCTGAAAAAAGAAGGCACGGCGGAGTATACGGGAGTATTCGGTGATGTTGCGGAGGACGATTGGTTTGCTCCATTCGTTCAAAAGGCATATGATAAGAAATATATTGCCGGCGATGGCGAAAACTTTAATCCAAACGCGGAGATAACGAGGGAAGAAGCAGCCGTTATATTGGCAAGAGCCTTTAAAATCAGCGGAAAGGGAGAAACAGCCTTTAACGACGATGAAAGTATAAGCGATTGGGCACGCGATGCCGTTGCGGCGCTTGCAAACCACGGCATATTAAACGGCACGGGCAACGGTATGTTCGAGCCGAAAAGCAGTACAACAAGAGCGCAGACAGCAGTTATATTGTCAAGGCTTGCCGATTAAAGGAGGAGGTTAAAATGATAAAAAGACTTATATGCTTTATATGTGCGTTATGCCTTTTGTCACTGCCCTGCGTCTGTGCGGAGGAGTACAAAACCGATTATACAAAAGAAATAGAGTTTCTTACAAAACTGGGTGTAAAAACCGACAAAATAAATGCGGAAACAAAAATCACCCGAGGACAAACAGCAATAGCTTTTGCGCAGGCGCTGAATATTGAAAACAGCGAGGAAGATACAAAGCAGATTTATCTTGATGTAAACAGCGGTGATTCGGCATACAAGGCTGTGTATGCTTTAAGAAAACGCGGTATACTGTCGGATTCGGACAGCAGACTGTTTAACCCCGACAATGAGATTACGTATAACGAGGTTATAAAAATGGCTGCGTCTGCGTTGGGGTATGAAAAGTTCGCACAGGCAAACGGCGGATACCCCGGCGGCTATATAAAAGCGGCTGCGGACGCAGGCATTTTGAAGAAAATAGACGGCGACGGTGTTATAACAAAGGCAGAGGTATATGCACTGCTGTACAACGTGCTGTTTGCGGATATTATGGAAGTAAGCGAGATAAAAACGGGTAAGGACGGCAAGCCGCAGATTAAATTTCAAAAAGGTAAAACGGCGTTGACGGATTACCGGGGACTTACAAAGAAATCGGGGCAGCTTACGGCAACGTATTATGCAAGCATTTACGGAAAAAACACATCGTCTGAGGACAGCATTGTAATAGACGGAAAGACATACAAATCGTTGGCGGACGTAAGTATAAGCGACGTAGGTGCGTATACGGAATACTATGTTGACGATGATGACGTTGTGTATGCGGTAATACAAAAAAACAGTACAATTTATACTTTTGATTCCGATGACATCGGCAACAAGACAACACCGAACATGATTTATTATTATACGGAAAGCGGCAAGGAAAAAAGATTTGCCGTATCGCCGGGCGCATACTATATGCTTAATGCAAAACCGATAGTAAATCCTACAAACGTGCAGATGATTCCGGCATACGGTAAACTGGAACTTACGGATATTGATGAAGATGATGTCATTGATGTTGTTAAAATATGGAATTACAAAAGCTATTATATAACAAGTATGGCTGGAGATAAATTCTTTGTGTCGGAGAACGATGACGGAATAACTTATGTAAAATATAAGGATTTGGATAAGACCGTTACGGTATTCGATAAGAATATGAACGAAATAAACGAAAGCCGCATACAGACGGGCAAGGTTGTGACGTTGGCGGAAAATGCCGATACGCTGATTATATTTGTTTCCGACGAAACCTTTTCGGGCGTTATGGAGGCTGAAAGCGATGATGGCAGAATATTAATAGACGGGCTTTCGTATAAGTATCTGCCGAGCTGCAAGCTTAAGGATTCCTACGGTAAAAAGCTTAAATATTATATGGACGTAAATGAAACGGTAGTATATGCCGATACGGAGGAGGAAACGGATTATGCAATGTTGTATGCGGTAGGCAGACAGAACGGAGCCGGCGGCAACAGCATAGAGGTTAAGCTGTATGATAAAGGATATTTTGATATTTACGAGACCGAAAGCAAAATACGTTTCAGCGAAGATGGCGGCACGACATTTAAAACAATTCCGTGCGGCGAACTGTACGACAAATTTTACGATTCCGCTAAAGACGGCATACGCCGCCAGCTTATAAAATATGGTTTGAGGGATAATAAGTTGCGTACTGTGATTAAGGCAAGAGAGGAAGCGGCAGCGAACGAGGACGAGTTCAGACTGAATATGAACTACGGCGAGGACGTTGAGTGGAACATGGGTACAAGACAGGTAATGTACAAGTCTGACGATTCAAGCATTAATTATATGTGGAGCAACTCGGGAACCTATGTGTATATTATGAACGATAATGAAAAGGACTGTTCATATGCAAGCATGGACTCCATGTTCGGCGGACATTATGCGGTGTACGGCGATGTGGCGCAGTACTATACAAACGTTAAAGGCTATGAGCTTACGGAAATGGGGTATCTTAAATATATCGTAATAGAAACGGATAAAGTAGTTGAGAAAAAGACAACGTATTCTTCGCCGCTTGCAATGGTAACGGGCAATAAAAAAATTCTGGATTCGGACGGCAGCGAAGTTGATTCGGTGGAGGCATATACGAACGAAAACGGCACAAGAGCCGTGCCGATTAAGGAGAATTTAATTCCGCTGGACGCCGACCTTAAAAATACCGTGCGCGACCACCACACACGTTATGCGGCCGGAACGGTAGCTTTCGGCGACCTTAAAAAAGGCGATATAATACAGTTTGTCAAGGATACGTTTTCGGGTCGTGTAACGGCATTCACTCTGCTTAGCCGCGGCGATGATATGGCGGCAGATTACAGCAACAATAAGTTTAACAGCAACAGGTGGGATTCCGTTATAACAGGAACTGTAGAAGAAAAAAGCGCTTTCGGAATAAAGATAAGAGGAAATGCCATAGAACACGCGGTATACGGAAATTCGATACCTATTATGATGGAAGCGGAAAGAGATACGGCAGAAAGCTTTGACAAGGTGTACAGATACATAAGTGACAAGGAAAAATTTGAGCTTGTTACTCCAAATGATTTGTACGAGGGCGCAAGGGTATGGTGTTATGTTGAGGATAAATATTATCAGTACGGCGTTATACTTGTTATAATCGAGTAAAGGAGGAACGAGCATATGAAAAAAGCAATAAGCCTGATTGCCGCAGCGATTATTATCATTTCGGGAATTTCCGCCACTGCGGCAAAAAACACGGGAATGATAATATATGTTGCGCCGGACGGCAGCGATGAAAACACCGGCAGTATGAGTGCACCGCTTGCAACTCTGAAAGGGGCGAGGGATAAGGTAAGAGAAATTAAAAAAACATTCGGACTTCCCGAAAACGGGATAACGGTATATTTCAGAGGCGGAGAATATTTTTGGACCGAGCCTGTGGAATTTACCGATGAGGATTCGGGAACGGCGGAGGCTGTGATAAAATACAGTGCGTATCTCGGAGAAGAGCCTTGCTTTACGGGTGGCACAAGAATACCGGGCACAGAGTTTTCAAAGGTGACGGACGAAAATATTTTGAAAAGACTTCGCGGCGGACAGGCGACGCGCGAACGTGTAAGGCAGATTAATATAAGAGATTATTTCACGAAGTTTAAAACCGAACACGGACTCGGTGAAACGTATCTCATGGATTGGTATCCGTACATATATGATGTTTCCGGAATAAGCTATACCAGGTACGAGCAGTACAGAAATTATTACATAAACACATATTTCGGCGGTGATGAGGAAAAAGCGCTGAAATATATGGAGCAGTGGGGACCTGCGGACAGGGAAGGCACTATAAAAAGAAGTGTATATTCAATAGGCGATAATCCGGCACTGTGGTCGGCGAGATACCCGAACAGAGAAAAAGGCGAGGGCGGCGTTGAAGAAAATCCGTACCCCGTGTATATGAAGCTGGGCGAGGTTGTGAGCAGTCCGTGGACGGAAAACCCCGAGGATTATACAAAAAGCGGTATTGCGCATTATGATGATGACAGAATTTCAAACTATGCCGGCTATGACGATGTGTGGATAGACCAGTATTCGACAATTTTCTATCACGATATGCTCAGGCTTAAAAATATCGATACGGAAAACAAAACGATAGAAACAGTAACAAGACCGTCTCATTCATGGCGGGAGGGCAGAGATTTCTGCATATTCAACGTACTTGAAGAAATGGATGCACCGGGCGAAATGTATATCGACAAAAACACGGGCATGATGTATATTTATCCGAACGGCGATTTGGACAACGAGTTTTTAAATATTGCCGTTTACGGCGATGAATGGATGATAACGACAGACGGCACATCGTTTGTGGAGTTTAACGGAATTTCGGTTGAAAATACGCAGGGCAGCGGAATTATGATTTCCGGCGGCGACAGTGTGGTTGTAAACTGCTGTAACTTCCGAGATATGGGTCAAAAGGCGATAGCGTTGGGCGATGCGAATAAGGTGCGCTACTGGCAGCTGCCGAACGAATGGAGAGCGGCGGGCAGACCGACGGACGAAACTTATAACGATGTTATAATGGATTATTACGAGTATTATACGGACGAGGCAAGAAGTGTGGATGAGCTGGGTAAAAACCATAAATTCTACGGCAGCCATATTAAAAACACGGGTATGTGTGCGGTAAGCGTAACAGGCGGCAATTCGTGGCGGGACGAGGAATGCAATTATGTCATAGAAAACTGTGATATAACCTATCCCGGAGTTTACAAACCGACATATGAGGCGGCAATAAATTTTGGAAACGCATTCGGAGTGAAGATTATAAATAATGTGTTTGCCCATGCGCCGGGACAGCTTATAAACGGCTATCTGCTGAAAGGTGAAATAGCATATAACTATTTTTACGATGCCATGAGCTTTATGATAGACCAGGGTATGGTGTATTTGAACTATACGGTTATGGGTCTGGATATAGATATTCATAATAACTGGTTCAGGCAAATTCCGGAGGACGACCATAAACCGCCGTATCATACACAAAGATTCGGTATATATTTTGACGACGGCGTAACGCAGGGACTTAAAATACGTGATAATATATTCCAGAATCTTACCTCCGCCATGCAGAAGCCGGTTGTAAACAGCGAAGTAACCGGAAATATATTTATAGAATGTGTGGATTTACATTCAAAATATACGGTGGCTATGACATCAACAAAGGATTTGTTTATGTATCCTGCGGTTTCAACCGACGATTTCTGGCATAATGAAAAGAATCAGGAAATGACAAAGAATCTCCCGGCGCAGTATAGGGAATGGAATTATATTCTGGCGCTTTTGCCCGTGAATGCCGAAGGAGAAGTAGGTGAGCATTACAGAAAGCTGTGGAGCGAAAAATATCCGCGTATAATGAATTATCTGAATACTATAGAAACCGGGGCACATAAGGGAAATTTCTTTGTAGACATAAGAAACAACCTTATTGTTAAACGCGAAAGAAAGGATTGGTTTGCCAACGGATTCAAGTTTGAGGATATGGAACAGGCACCGGCAACCGGCTGCGCAATAGAGAATAACGTATATTACGACAATAACGATTGCTTTAAGGATTACTATAACGGCGATTATACGTTAAAGGACAATTTTGCTGCAAAATACGGTTTAAAATCGGTTAATCAGTCGGAAATAGGCAATACAACGGAGGTAACGGGTACGCAGCTTTACAAAATAACGGTAACCGAGGCAGACGAGGTCGGCAAATAAGATAACAATGCCGTATATCGGCAAAATATAAGGAGGGTAAGGTCTATGAACAAAAATTTTTTAAGGAGGCATAATTTTATGGGCAAAAAAATTGTTTCGGTTGTGCTTGCGGCACTTCTGGCATCGGCAAATATCTGCTGTGCGCAGGAAACGGAGGCAGGCAAAAGGTACACGTCGGTAAATATCTCCGATTTGTGTACGCATACTTTTACGGTACTCAACACGGAAAGCGGCAGCACAGAGGTCAAGAGTGCGGCGACGCTTTACGACGGGAAAACGGGAAGCGGCGATGTCTATTCAACAAGAGACAAACAAACATTCGAAAGCTATGAAATCGAAATGCCGGAAGTAAAATCGGTGGAAAAGGTGAGAATACATATCAACGCCGGCAGAGATTGGCTTGACGGTGAAAGAAGTACGGCCGTAACGTTAAAGGACGAAAACGGCACCGAGATTAAAACGGTTACAAATGTTTTGGAAGAAACCGGATATATCTGGGCAGAATACGACTTTGGCGGCGCTTACGGCAAGAAATTGTCGTTTTCACAGACAAATTCAAAAAATATACTTTGCATAGACGAAACCGAGGTTTGCGATGCCGGTATGGTAAGCGTACCGTTTGAAAAAAATGCGGATTCGATTGTTTCTCTTGATAAAACGGATGAAAACGGTGTAAGCTATGCCGAAATAAGCGGCGATGTACCGTTTATGGACAATTTGCCGACAAATTATTTCAGCGGACAGTTCGGCGCACACGATTCATCATATTTCGGTACGGATGGCAGTATTACCGTAAAAAGAAAATACAGGGAATCCGACAGTGCAACAAGCGTTATAACATCGGCAACCGAGTATGTTAAAATACCTGTTAACTATGAAGAATGTGCAACGGGTGTTGCGGACGCGTTTATGCTGAGAACACCTAAGGACGGAGAAGCCGGCGGAAAAATAAGTCTTACGGCGGATTTAAAACAATTACCCACAAAAAAGCTTTATGTTTTGGCTGCTCATGCGACAGCGGCAACCGTTCAGGCGGTAATAGCCTATGATGATAATACCACAGATACCGTTTCGGTAAGCGGAAATGCGGCAGCACAGCTGAAAACGGGAAATTATCCCGTATTCGGTGATGAATCAAAAGCAAAGATTTACGGTACATACAGCCGCGGCTATACGCTGATTTATCCGTACAGCTATTCAGCGGCATTGGTTAAAACGGAAAATACGGTGTCCAGGGACGGCAGCAACCACACAATAGGTGAAATTTTGTATGAAATAACACCGGACCCGACAAAAATACCGGTATCGGTAACGCTTACAAACACAAATAACGTAAACTACCCCACACTTGTATATTCGATAATGCAGCAGGGCGCTGCGGTTTCGGAAATGATGGAAACGGTAAAAGCGGCGGAAAACCTTGAAAACGGTATGTGGACAGAGGAAGATATTCGCCTGATAGATAAAGCAAGCGCATATGCGGATATTCTTGAAGGCAAATATGCTTATGATTTTTCGGCGGTAAGGGCATTAAAGGCGGCTGCGGAAAAGCAAAGAGATTTGGTAGGCATTAAAAATATTGACTTTGAAAAAAATGCCGATACGCTTATTACGCCTGTTGACGGCAAAGCGGAAATAAACCCCGATACATGGTTTGCGGGACTCTTGGATAACTACAGCGGCGGATTTTTTGAAGGCGGCTTTACGGGCGGCGATATGTCTGTATATAACGGCAAAATTTCGGACGGCTGCATAACCGTAAACGAAAGAGTTCACGACGAAGTATCAAACGCAAAAACCGAAAGCTTTGCGGGCGCAAGGCAGTATAAAATACCGGTAAATGCTTTAAACGACGAAGAAAACGATTCGTTTATAATCTCAACAAGCATTCCTTACGGAAAAACCTCCGCACCGGAAAGCGTAACCGCAAGCCTGAAACAAATCCCGTCATCATCGGTATATTTACTTACGAACAGACGAGGTAGCGTGGCATTCAGAGCATCGGTAGCATATGCGGACGGCACAACGGACGATTATACGATAAAGAGTGCGCAAAGCGGCAATGCCGGCGGATACGATATGTATGAACACGTAAAAATAAACGAGGACGGCAGTGTTGAAAGAAATGTAACAAACATGACGTCAAGAGCGGTAGGCACACTGTCTATGGGTTATGCATCGTATAAAACAGATAAAATGACAGACGGTACAAGAGACAGTGAGGCAAGCCAAATCGGCAATAGTACCAGAAATCTTATATTAAGTGAAATTAAGCTTAACGCAGGTAAAGTGCCTGTGTCGGTTAAGGTTTACAATACGGAGATATATCCGGTTGCGATTTATTCGATAGCCCAGGAAACGCTTGGCGCAGAGGCAATGAAAGCGGCGCTGGAGGAAACGAGAAGTCTTAGCTTTACGGACGAGGATTTTGCGGCGAAAGCGGCAATGGCGGCAAATTACAGACAGGTTTTGGCAGAGTGCGGAATTATCAACATAAAGGATTACGGATTTGTGGATAAATTCAAGGCGCAGCTTAATGCGGAAAAGAACGTGTATGCGGATTTGTCGGAATATGCAGATACAGACCTTATAACCGTAAAGAACGCACCGTTGCCGTCAAACGGCAGAACTGTGCCTGAATCGCAGCAAAACACAGACCATAACTATAACGTATACTATAACGGCAATGCAATTCCCGATGATGGAGTAATAAGCATGAATGCTCCTACAAACAGTAAGTTTGCACAGGTAAACGGCGCAGCTGCCGGGCAGATGTATAAACTGTCCGGTGCATATAAGGGTGAGGGGAATGATGCCGTAAAGGTACTGCCGGGAGCGGAAAAAGAAATTACTTTCGGTGGTGCGGAAGGATATGCAAAAACACTTAGCTTTATGCTTGATACGGTGTATGCCGGCGAAACTCCGAATCCCAGTGGTGAAAATATAACATCGGAAAGTGATATGTACGGTTATATAAATGTGCCTGTAAAACTCAGCTATACGGACGGAACGGCGGAAACAAAATATGCAAGGGCATATCTTGCAACGGGATATTATCATTCGCAGGTGTATGCATGGGCGGGCAGCTACGGCAGAATATTCTTTGACGGTACAAAAATGCAGGAATCCTCAAAAAATTCAACCAAAATGTTTGCGTCGAACGTGGAAAGCAATGCGGCAAAAAAGCTTGAAAAAATAACCTTTATAAACAATACGGAAAAAGAATATCATATTCTTGCGATAACGAGCGGTGTATATACAAATGCAGAACTGGCAGCAGCAGACACAACGAATATAGACGCAGCAACGGCAAAAACGCCAATAACGTTTGCAAATGCAAAAACCTTTGTTTCCGAAGCCAAAGTTGTGCTTGAAAAAGCACGCCGCGGCATAGGAGCGGAAATTTCACAAACACGTCTTGAAGAGGTAGAAGCCGTTTTGAAGAAAGCGGCAGATTTTGAATCCGAAACCTTCGGCAGACTATTTGCAAAAACCGTAATAAACAAGGAGAATAAAACGGCGGCGACAACCCTTGCCAACACAACGATTTCGGATGAATACTATTCGGTAATAGCGGCTGTGTATGATAACGGAAAGCTTGTTGAAGCAAAGTGTTCACCGTGCAAAGTTCTTAGAAAAGGCGCGTGTGATATTACAGAAACGGTTAATCTCGAAACCGAATTTGCGGATAATTATGAATACAAAGTATTTATCTGGAATGCGACGGACAACTTAAAGCCTCTTGAAACTTCGGTATATCCGTATTAAAATATAAAGTGGGCGCAGGGCAATATACCGTGCGCCCTAAATTAAACGGGAGGTAAGAAATGAAAAAATTTGTAAGCATTATACTGTCTTTAATGCTTGCTGTGTGCGGCATACCGGCCGCAGCAGAGGCAAGCACGATAATATATGTTGCGCCGGACGGAAACGACGCAGCAAGCGGCACGGCGGACAACCCTCTTGCAACGCTTGAGGGAGCAAGAAATAAAGTCAGAAGCATAAAAGAAAATGCGGAAGGCGAAATAACCGTGTACTTTCGAGAAGGCGTGTATCTTTGGAACAAAACAGTAAAATTCGACGCACGCGATTCCGGAAAAAGCGGCAAAAGTGTGCGTTATCTTGCCTATCCCGGAGAAAAGGTGATTTTCACCGGAGGAACAAGAATAGCGGGAAGCGAATTTTCCGCTGTTGAAGGAATGAACGAAAATATAAGACAGATTAATATAAAGGATTATATTACAAACTTTAAAACGGTAAACAACCTCGGTGAAACCTGCCTTGCGGACTGGTATCCGCTTTCATACGATGTCATGAGTCAGAGTTATTCCACCTATGAGGATTATAACAAGCTGTATAAAAATACGGTATTTAAAGACGATACCGCAGCATATAACGAGTATATGGCGAGTTACGGAACACAGGGACGCACGGGCAGCGTTAAAAGAAGTATTTATTCAATAGGTGAAAAAGCCGCATTGTGGCATGCCGAATATCCGAACAGGACTGTGGCGGACGGTGCGGAGGCGGAAAATCCTTATCCGGTATATATGAAAACGGGTGCGTCGTCCAAAGATGAAAACGGAAAAGGTATAATGCAATATTCGGATAATGTAATTTCAAAATATGCCGGGTATAATGATGTTTGGCTGGAGCATTACGGAACCGTATTCTATCATGATATGCTGCGAATAGAAAGCATAGACAGCGAAACAAAAACGCTTAAAACGGCGGTGAAGCCGTCACATAACTGGAGAGAAAACGCAAATTTCCGCATATTTAACGCACTTGGGGAGTTGGACGCACCGGGTGAAATGTATATTGACAAAACAAGCGGTATGATGTATGTGTATCCGAATGGCGATTTGGATAATTCATATATGAATGCGGCGGTGTTCGTGGGCGATTATATGATAGAAACGGAAAAAACGTCGTTTTTGGAGTTCGGAGGCATAACGTTTGAAAACACACAGGGCAGCGGAATTAAAATTTATTACGGCGAAAATGTAACGGTAAACGGCTGTGACTTTTTAAATATCGGAAACGAAGCGGTTGTATTGGGGTCGCCGAATGCCGTGCGGTACTGGCAGCTGCCTAACGAGCTTGAAACATCAGGCAAAACACGTGCGGAACTTATAGATGATTATAACAGCTTTTATAACAGCGAGAGTACTTCAACGGTAGCTTTGGGAAAAGACCACAGTCTGCGGGGACTTAAAATAAAGAATACGGGAAAATCGTCTGTAAGCGTTACGGGCGGAAACTCATGGCGGGACGAAGAATGCGGCTATTCGGTGGAAAACTGCGATATATCATATCCCGGTGTGTATAAACCAACTTACACCGCAGCGATAAGTCTGAGCAACGTTTACGAAATAAAAATATTAAACAACAGACTGGCACATTCAAAATCGCAGCTGATTTACGGTAGTCTGCTGAAAGGTGAAATTGCCGGAAACCTTATATACGACGCAATGAGTGCCGCAACGGACAACGGTATGATTTACCTTAATTATACGGTTACGGGACTGGATATAGATATACATAACAATATGCTGCGCCAAATACCGCCGGATAATAAGGGGAAATTAACGGAAAGATTCGGTATATACTTTGACGCTGGGACGGTGCAGGGGCTGAAAATAAGAAACAATATTTTTATGAACTTAACCTCTGCGATGCAAAAACCCGTTATAAACAGCGATGTTACGGGAAATGTGCTTGTAAATTGTACGGATATTCACTCTAAATATGCGCCTGCAATGAGGGAAACGGCGGCGCAGTTTATGTATCCTGCCGCGGAAAGTGAGGATTTCTACAAATCGGCGGCAAATGCGTGCCTTACGCAGAACCTGCCGGCGGGCACGAGAGAATGGAACAATATTTTAACTCTGCTGCCGGTTTTCGGCGATGGAGAAACGGGTGAAAAGTATACTGCGCTTTGGCAGAAAAAATACCCGAAAATCATGCAGTATCTGGATATTGTAAAATCGCAAAAACATATGGGAAATTTTTTTGTTAACGTTAGGGATAATCTTATCGTAAACACAGATACGGTCGGAAAATCAAATGACTTCAAGTTTGAAGATATGAAACAATATACACCTTCCGGCTGCGTAATCGATAATAATATTTATACCGACAGTACAGACTGTTTTGAAGATTTTGAAAACAATAATCTTACCGTAAAACCGCAATTTGCGGCGGAACACAATTTGACCGAATTGCCGCTTATGTCGAAAATGGGCATTTCGGCGGCAAAAACGGGAACGGAATATTACCGCGAAAACGGAACAATGCCAAAGACGGAGGGTTGCGCAAACGCCTATATGCCGGAATATGCGGACGGTGTGTATAAGGTAAAGAAAGTAAGTGCGTCAAGAAATGCGGCAGCGGTTACATTTGATGAGAACGTGCAGAGCGCATCTGCCGATGTATACGAAATTTCGGTGGATAAAATCAGGAAAATTGCCGTTTCCGGCAGCACATACCAAGACGGAAAGCTTGTTTTGAATTTTGCGGAAAGGCTTGATGTTGAAAAACAATATGAACTTAGAGTAAAATTCGGACCGAATTTGGATAATACATATCTTGCGTATTTGAAATTTGAAATTCTGAATAAAGAAGAAAGTTTTGCAGGTGGCGTGTACTCACTTGAAAATGACAACAAACTGCACGAAAAGTATAGTGATTACACGGTGGAATTTACCTGTGCAAGCCTGCAAAACGGTGCAGACGTAATTTTTTACGCAAACGAAAACTATAACAAAGACTTAAATTGCCACGGCGCTGTCGGCACGGTACTGTCAAGCAATGCGGGAAGCTGGTCTTATTATGCGGATGGGGAAACGGTGCCGCTGTGCAGTGTTTCCGCAGAAGGAAATACCAATGTTTCAAATCAAAAGAACGCAGAAATCAGTGCGTCGGTGATGGGCAAAAACCTGTCGCTGGAAATATATGATTCCTACGGAACACGACTTTGCGGTATGAAATCCGAGCTGCCGCTGAACGAGAGCAAGCTTAAATACAGTTTCGGTACGTTCGGAACAAGCATGGCGGCAACAAATCTTTTATGCTATCGCGCGGTTGTATACAGCGAAGAATATCCGATAGAAAAAACGGTTGATATTCCGTTTGAAAAAAATGCGGATACCATTGCGAAAACCGATAAGCAATGTACGGCAGATGTAACGGATATTAACGGCGATACCGTGAAAACAATTAAAGCGGATTATGCCGAAATTGATAGCGAAACGTGGTTCGCAGGTATTCCCGAAAGCAATTTCGGAATGTATCTGAGCGGACTTAAATCAAGCTTTTTCGGAGCGGACGGCAGAATGCTGTTTAGAAAGGTGTACCGCGAAGATGAAACGGATTCGGACGGCAGTGCGGCAGGCAGCAGACTTTGCACGGAGTCTGCCGGCGGATATGAAATGTATATTCCGCCGCAGGGGTTTGCGGCGAAAGAAAATGATGCCTTTGTTATTATAAACGACCCGGGAAAAAGCTGGCATGCGCCTACCTTTGCCGTGGAGTTAAATAAAACGGCAACCTCCGCCGTTCGGTTTGCGGCGCAGACGAATACGGACAGACTTACCGTTACGGTTGAGTATGCGGATGAAACGTCCGATACCCATACAATAACAACGGGACAATGCAGAAATATAACATATTCGGGAAAGTGGCGCGATTTTAACAAATATTTTGTACAAAAGGGCGAAGAGGTAAACGCCGGAATAATAGGTATATACGGCAGAGCAAACGCTCAGGCACTCTACCCGAACAACTACCGCTGCGAATATACAAACAATGCGGATTACAGTGCGGCAAAAGATATAGAAAATGCTGTTTCGGGAGATATAAGAATATCGGAAAAGGGTATAAGATATTATGAACCGCAGATATTCCTGTTTGAAGTAAAAACAAATACGGAGAAAATCCCCGTAAGAATGACGGTAACAGCTGCGGCTGCACGGCCTACCGTTATATATTCTGCGGCGCAGTGCGAGATATACTCTGTGCCGAAGTTTAACGATATAAATGTAAGCTTTTACAAAAATGCCGATACGGTAGCGGATACAAATTCCGGGGCGGAAGTAAATATAGAGGATATAAACGGCAATACGCTGAAAACCGTTACCGCAAAATATGCCGAGGTAAATATGAACACATGGTTTAACGGAATGCCGCAAAACAGATATCATATGTATTTTTCGGGACTGACGTCCTCCGCCTTTGCGGACGGTATTGCGAAATTTACCGGGATATACCGTGAGGATACACAGAGCGAAAGCGGAGAAGTGACGGACAGAAGGCTTGTATATGACAGCGGACGCATATATAAAATGAGAATTGAAGGCTGCGAAACAGGCGAAACAGATGCCTTTCTGCTGCGGAACTGCGAAACCGAAACGGCTCATGCACCGAGCATGACGGCGTCGCTCTGTCAGGTACCGACAGAATATGTGCGCTTTGCTGCGCAAACCTCATACTCGAAAATTACGGTGTCCGTAACCTATACCGACGGAACGGTGCAGACAAACGATATTGAAACAAACTTTGCCGGAAATGCCGTTTATTCCGGAAATAAAAGAAATTACGGCAAATATTTTGCAAGGAAAGATGAAGAAGTCAGCGCCGGTATAATCGGTATCTGCGAACTTAAAAATAATACGGCGCTGTATCCGTATAATTATTATTCAAGGATAAACGATACAAATGCCGATTATTGTGCAACAAAAGATATTGAAAATACCGTGTCGGGGGATATAAGGATAAGCGAGGGCAGAATAAGATATTATAACCCGAAGCTGTTCCTGTTTGAAATAAAAACGGATTCTTCAAAGATACCCGAAAGTATAACACTTTCTGTAAGCAACGAACAGCCTACACTGATTTATTCAATGATGCAGCATACAGTGCAATCGGTCCCGGTTGTGGCGCACGGCTGTGATATAACAGACAGCGGAATCTGCGTAACGGTAAACGAAAACGAGGGCTGTGCAGCGCGTCTTGCGGTATATGATAAAAGTGGAAAAGTAATTGCGGTATCTTCCGCAACAAGCCGTGGTGTACTTGCGGCAGATATGCCGGAAGGTGTAGCAGCACGCCGTGCGGAAATATTTTTGTGGAATGAAGATATTTCTCCTAAAAGTAAGCCGGTAACGCTTGAATTTTAGTGGAAATAAGATATACGAAAGGAAAAAGAAAAATGGAAAACATAAACGAAATCAGAAAACGTGAAAGCATTGAAGCGGGATATATAAATTTCGGATATTTTTCGCCGGAGCTTTCAAGTACCGATGAATACCCGGATTATATAAAGGCAGAAGCGCAAAGGTGCATTGCGGAGATAAAATCGCACAGAACCGATGGCAGCGTTACTTTCGGGTTTATGACGGATATACATTATTCCGATACGCCGAATCACAATGTGCGCACAAAAAGGCTTACGAATGCATATAAGGAAATATCAAATGCCGTGGGTGCGGATATGCTGATACTGGGCGGCGATTACGTTAACGACGGAAAAAAGGCATATAAGCTGAACAATTATAAAATGCTTGCCGAGCATTTAAAGGGTATTAAATACTATCCGGTCAACGGCAACCATGACGATAACTCAATTTGGGATTTGTATACCGAAAATGAGTTATCGGAAAATCATATATCGGCAAAGGAAATATATAACTGTCTGTATGCAGACCTTGCGGACAGGGGAGCGGAATTTAACGAAACCGCGTTCGGATTATATTATATGTACAACGATAATAAGGCGAAAATAAGATACATATTTCTCGATACTTCCGATATACCGGAAAAATACGACGAAAAAGGAAAGCTGAAATATACAAAGCAGCATACTTTCGGAATGCAAGATGAGCAAAAGGAATGGTTTATAAATAAGGCTCTGCGGTTTAACGAAAGCGGCTGGAGGGTTATTATAACGGCACACAGCGTAAAAGAACAGCATCTGGAATTTATATGCGATACGGCGGACGCCTTTAATAGCAGAGAGAGGATTGAAAAAAGCTATCCGCAGGAGGATTACAAATTAAATGTATGCGCAGACTTTTCAAATGCAAACGCCGAAATCATCTGTTTTCTGTGCGGCCACGAACACGCAGATTTTACGGAGTATACAAAGGGCGGCATACCCTGCATTTATTTTGGCAACGTAATAATGTACAAAACCGCATTGCCGAGAATTGACGGGGAAAAGTCGGAACTGCTGTTCGACTTTGTTACGGTAACCGAAGATGAGATATATCTTACAAGAGTTGGCGCAGGCGAGGACAGAACGGTAAAAATAAAATAATTGCCGAAAAGGCATATACAAAAAGAACTGCGGACAATTTGCTCACGGTTCTTTTTGTATGCACAGGCAGAAGGAAGACGTTTGCACAAAGCAGGGATTACCTCTCTTTACATCATCAGCCGCGCTTTTATGGTTTTTATGTATTCGGACGGTGATTTGTTTTCGTACCGTTTGAAAGAGCGACTGAAATAATGAACAGAAGAAAAACCTACGGCAGCGGATATTTGAGTAAGATTACGGCTGCCTTCACGCATAAGTCGTTTTGCTTCTTTTATACGGCAGTAATTTATATAATTTATTACAGTATTTCCAAATGCGGTTTTAAATCTTCCGCATAATGTTGTTTTATTAAGTCCGTACAAAAAACATAGGTCGTTAAGTGTTATTGTTTCGTTAAAATGGTTGTCAATATATTTTTTAATTTCGAGCATAAGATTATCACAGACATTGTTTAGAACTCGTTCCGGTACCGATTCACAAGTGCGGACGAGGTCAATAAAAAAAGTTTCCATTTTGAGTTTAATCATTTGGTCTGCTCCGAAAATACAGTTTTTTCTCTTTTTCATGTTTTTTAAATTCGGTACATCGTACGGCGGAAGAAATACGTTGCGTCCCTCGCGTATAATGTCGGAAAGCAGACTTTGCTGTTCTGCGGAAAGAGAATGAGGAGTCTGCGAGAACTCATCAAGTTTTTCGCATCGGCATTCAAAACCTATTATTATTACACTCGGTGCATCGTGCGGCGGACATGTAAGAGAATGAACTTCATTTGCTTTATGTATGATAAACTGATTTTTATCCAATATACCGCTGTAGTTTTCCGCATCAACGCTTATGCAGCCATTATCGACGTATACAAGTTCTCTGAACGGGTGTTTATCTTTAAAGGTATGATATTCTTTTGTAAATTCAAAATAATGAATATTTGCTATTTTAGATACTTCAATAGATTTTTTAAAACTTTTAAGTTTAAATTCCACATTATCACCTCGCTTTGTTTATTTTATCATAAAAAAATATTGTTGTCAATATATTAAAAAAATTTAATATTGTACAAAAATAACTTACTATTTGTTAAAGACAAAAATTAAATTTTATGATATACTAAAAACAATCAAAATATATTTAAAGGAGTTGGGTTTATGACAAACAGAGTGTGTATTCCTGATTATGAGTACAAGGAAAGAATAGCAAAGGCAGCGGAACTGATAAGAGCGATGGGACTTGACGTTATGGTTGTCGCAAGTACGGAATCCGATTATGCAAATGCAAGATATTTCAGCGGATTCTGGCCGCTTTTCGAGCGTGCGGGAGTTGCAATTTCGGCAAGAGGAGACGCTGCGCTTATTGTAGGACCGGAATCTGCGATATTTGCAAAAGATTTCGGGAAAATAGATAAAGTATTTGTACTTAAAGAATTCCGCGAATCGGCCGATCCGTCATATCCGGAACTGCATTGTGACAAATTTGGCGATGTTTTTAAGGCAATAGGCGTAACAGGTGAAAACATTAAAATAGGTCTTGGCAGCTATGTTGAGTGTACACTTCCTATTTTTGAGGGTTTGAAAGAAAGCTATCCGAAAGCAGAAATTTTAAAATGCAATGATATAATGGTATCTTTAAGACAGATTAAAAGTGAAAACGAACTTGCCTGCATTAAAGAAGGATTCAGAATTATTGAAATTGCAACCGATGAAGTTATACGTAACTTAAAACCGGGTGTGACAGAACTGCAGATGGTTGGTATTGCGCAGAAAGTAATTTATGAAAACGGTGCGGAATATGAGGGACTTCCTATGTATGTATTCAGTGAAGAATCCACACGCCATGCAATAAGCCGTTCAAGATACAGAAAAATCGGTAAAGGTGATATTGTTCAGCTTAATCTTTCCGCTAAAATTGATGGATATTCGCCGTCTATAGGACTTCCGGTCGTTATGGGCAAACTGGAGGGAGAACGCAGAAAAATAGTTGAATTTTGTCTTAAAGCACATGACTGGACGGTTGACAGAATAAAAGCAGGTGTTATGGCAAGCGATATTGCAAAAGATTTTTATAAACTTTATGAAGAAAATGGGATGAAAGACAACTTCGTATATGGTCCGTGTCACGGCACAGGAATGATAGAAGTAGAAGCTCCCTGGATGGAAACAACAAGTGATTATCCGCTTCAGAAAAACATGACGTTCCAGGTAGATACTTTTATATCGGGACCGACTTTCGGTGCAAGGTGGGAAAAAGGTATTGTTGTTGCCGAAAATGGCTGTATTTCAATGACAGACTACTTAAAGAAAGGAATTATAGAGATAGATGGCTGATAGTATAGGGAAAAAAATATGGATAATTCCGGACTGCGAACTTCCGCAGGAGGGAGATGGAATCTTAAAAGGTCATGAATCTGTTATTGTTTTAAATAACAGCGATACGGATGCGGATATTGAAGTGACGCTTTACTTTACCGACAAAGAATGTTATAATAATATAAAATGGAGCGTTAAGGCAGGTAGGGTAAGATGTTTTCGCATGAACAACAAAGATGATATGTGCGGGTTTACAGTGCCCTATGATACACAGTACGCAATGAAAATTAAGAGTAACTGCAATATTGTTTTGCAATATGGCAGACTGGACAACCGCCAGGTAAATCTTGCTTATTATACAACGCTCGGATATTCGGAATAAGGAGTGAAAATATGTATCTTAATATGAGTTTTCCAAAAGAATTGGATTATGTGAAAAGGAATAATATACCGGTTGTAATTGCAGGCGGAACGGTTGAATATCATGGTCCGCACTGTTCTTACGGCTGTGATACGCTTGTTGCCGAAGGACTTATAAAAAAATTAGCGGAAAGAAAAGAAATAATGATTGCTCCGTCCGTAAGCTACAGCCCGTCAAGCTATGCTGTTGCGGACGAAAAAAGCGGTACCGTGCATATTGAAGAAAATGCTTTTGAAAATTATCTTTATTATGTTTTTATGAGTATGCTGTGTTCGGGACTTAAAAACATATATGTTGTTATTCATCATCAGTATGAGCAGGAATCTCTTATGCCTATGACATTATCCTATATGAAGGCTGCAAAACGTGCGACAATGCAGTATATGGAGCAAACAAGAGGCAGAGGCTGGTGGGGTAGTGAAAGCTATAGCGAATATTACAAAAATCTTGAAAACAACGATAATCCGTTTGCATGGATTAAGGTTATACCGACAATGAGCACGGAAGTTCAAAACGCCACCGGTTATGATCATGCCGGCAAGTTTGAATCTTCAATGCTTATGTCGCTTTATCCCGAAGCTGTTAAGCTTGAAAGAATCAATGATATAAAGCATTGGTTTACGGAAAGTGCAAGAGAAGCAAATAAAGAACTCGGTGATAAAATGGTTGAACTTTCTCTTGAATATCTGGATAAAAATATAAAATAACACTTATTGAGGGAATGTCTGTTTCGGCGGCAATCCCTCGTTTGATTTAGGATAGTGTTAATAAATCTATGCCGGAACGAGGCGGCGGAAAGGACATTATAATGAAAATAAATCTGAAAAAATCAATGTTTTCCGAAAAAGAATATACACTTATTTCTCACGGTGAAATGAATGTTACTGCATTTAAGTATTCAACCGGGGTTGAAGCGCTTAAATGCAGCAATAAAAAGGGCTGGTTTATAGTTTTGCCGTTTCAGGGACAGCAGATATGGAAACTTCACTTTGATGGCAGAAATTTGTCAATGAAAACAACAATAAAAGAGCCGGTTAAAACATCGGAATATCTTAAAACTTACGGCGGATTTTTGTATCATTGCGGAATAAATTCTTTCGGCGTACCCGACGATAAGCATCCGCAGCATGGAGAAATACCGAATGCGGAATATGATGAGGCATATATTATATGTGATGAAGATGCGGAGGGTAAATACATTTCTGTCGGCGGTCACCTGAATTATGATGTTGCTTTTACAAAAAAATATCGTTTTTCTCCTGAATGTGTTATGCATGAAAATAAGTCGGTTCTGAAAATCAACATAACACTTGAAAATTTAAGGCATGAACCTATGGAATATATGTATCTTTGCCATATGAATTTTTTGCCGCAGAACGGCGCAAGGCTGATTTATACCGCACCGCGCAACAAAAATTATATAAAGGTTCATAAAATCATAAGTGATAATACGGCAGAGTGTAAAGCAAAAAAAATTAAAGCTTTTATGGATAAAGTGCAGGAGTGTCCGGCACTTTGCGATGAAGTGGGAGCCAAAGGTGAAATATACGATCCTGAGATTTGTTTTGCAATAAAGTATTTGGGAGATGAAAACGGCAGAGGATACACAATGCAGTATAAAGAAGGGGAAGGCGCATGTTTTGTAAGTCACCCGACGGATATTCTTCCGGTTGGTGTGCGCTGGATTTCAAGAACGGCAGATGAAGATGCTATGGGAATGATTCTTCCGGCGACAAGCGAACATCTGGGTTATGAAGATTCAAAGAAAAAAGGCTATTTAAAATACCTTGAACCTATGGAAAAACTGAAGTTTTATATAGAAACCGGTTACTTGTGTGAAGATGACGCAAAGGCAATTATACGTAAATGTAATGATATTATGAATTCTCATAAATAAATATATGCCTTTACAAACAGTACAATAGTAACGTCCCTTACTGCAGTAATTTACCTTCATAGTGTATTATAAAAACTCGCTCAGGAAGCGATTATTTTTAATAAAACAGCTGTTACACAAACAGACGTTTCATCACGAATGGAAATAGATTTTTTTGATTTCCAAGAGCAACATAAGCAACAGGCACAATATTTCGCCGATAGACGTTAAATCCGGTAAAAACTATACGACAAAATCTTTGTGCAAATTCAAAGCGAAATATGCCGAGCAAACACATATTCCGTATGTTCTGCACAGCGGAGATTATAAGGAAGAAAACGGTATAGTTTTTCTGCCCCTGTATATGACAATACTGCTATGAGCAAAACGGAATAAGGGAAATTTTTAAATTTGATGTAAGCCTGAAATTCCGCTTAATAACTGCATTTAGGCCCATTTGTTTGAATCAGTAGCTTCGGCGGAGCGAACCTAACTGTTTCAAACAGATTTTACATAAACATCAAAGCTGCTGAAGTTGGTTTTCAGCACCTCAGTTGTTTCAAATTTTTGGGTGAATCCCTAATTTTGCGTAAATCTTAAATTTGACTCCAAAATGACGATATAATCTAAGTAATGACTGCTGAATAATTACAAAATGCATTCGTATACTAATCTTTTCAGAATTTTATAATTGTTCAAGTACAAGGATTTTGTGTTTTTTACCAAAAGCCTTGCACTTCCAAGTCGGCTGTCGTCCCCCGACAGTTGACTTGGGACAGTAATCAAATCAATGTCGTGAACCTAAAAACGGCATTTTTATGCTGTTTTTAGATTTTCGCAAAACTATTTATTCTGAAATTGTCAAGATATGTTTAGCCGAAAAATCCACTAAATGGATAAACTACGATGAATACGTCTGAATTTTCGAGCGGAGCGTAACGAAACAGAGAAAATTCAGACACACACTCAGTCAGGCGGCTGACACATATGCCATTACCAATTCTCTGTACGCAACCGGCGGCATTCCTAAGGGATTAACAGAGGTTAATCTGATTCGGTTATAATGAGACTGTACAAATGGAGAAAATATCCAATTTCTGTTATCCTATTTTATCCTGCAAAGCGGAAAGGTAAGCGTTACCGAGGTATACTCGCCGAATTCGGAATCAATGCTGCATCCGTAATTATCTCCGAAAATAAGCTTGATTCGTTTATTTACATTGCTGAGTCCTATATGATGCGATTCTGTAATTGAATCGGAGTTTATACCGTTTACAACCTTTTTTAATTGTGCCTGAGTCATGCCGGCTCCGTCATCTGTAACATTTAAAACAAGCATATTGTTTTGCACCTTTGCGCTTATAACTATGCTGCATTGCAAATTTGTCGGTTTGATACCGTGTTCAATCGCATTTTCAATCAGAGGCTGCAATACAAGCTTTATCGTTTTATAATCAAATGCGGATTCATCAAGATCCCATTTTACATCAAATAGATTTTTAAACTTATAGCTTTGTATATTTAAATATTTTTTTGCGTGTTCGATTTCGAGGGAAAGAGGTACAAGCGTATCGGTATCATCAAGTGAAATGCGCAGTAAATCCGACATAAGAAGAATTATTTTTGACGCATCATCGGTATTTTCGTTGCTTGTAATCAATAGATTTGCAAGCTGAAGGGTATTAAAAAGAAAATGCGGATTTATCTGAGTTTGAAGCGCTATTGACTGTGCCTTGCGAAGTGCCTCGAGTTTTTTTATCAGTTCGGTTTCTATCTGCTTTTTTGAATTTATTACGCTTGTGAGATTGTTGTATATGTAGGATATTTCATTGGGGGAATTCATGTTTTCGCTGCCTGCCTGCGAGGTTTGTATTACCGATAATATATCAGCAATGGAATTATACATACTAAGCGCAAGCAAAAAGGCAAGCATAAGCGAAAATATCATGGTTACCGCTAATATAAGGATAAGTATACGGCGCAGTCCGGCAAGCTGTTGATAGAAAATGTCGAGAGGCGTGGAAACAATATATTTCCAATTGCTGTACCGGGATGAAACTGCGCTTACGCATATTTTGTCAAATGAAGCGGTTATTTCTTCTGTGTTGTCGCCGCATTTGTTGTAAACATCATTCAAACTGCTGTATGAAGATATATTGCTCCCCATATATTTTTTTTCGTTACTGTATAAAATATTGCCGTTTTCATTTGCAATAATATGAGTTGTTCCGCTCGGAGTGTGCGGCAGTACAAGCATTTTGTCAATCTTGCTTACATCAAAATTTATAACGACAAGCCCGTCCTTTGAATTATTAATATAAAGCTCTGTGCAGACCGTAACGCACGGCTCGCGCGTATCTCTGAAGTATGAAAATCCGCTTTGACGCTGCAAGTATTTGTCATACCATTCGGTATCATAGAATTTGTCAATATAGTTACTGCTGTTCAGCGAAAATACATACCGGCTGCTGTTGCTGTAAAGATAAATCGAGCTTATACAATCATTGGTATTTATAAAGCCTGAAAGTAAGTTGCTGAGTTCCGTGAAAAGTATGGTATTATCATCGTTGAAAAGGTCATAAACAGATGAGGTTGCAAAGATTTTCATATATTTATTTAATGAAAGGGTTGAGTAAAATTTACTGCATTCGTTCGTGATAACATCTATACTGCTGCGCATTCTGTGTACAGTCTGCGTATTATATGAAACGGCATTGTTTTTAACAACACCGCGATAGTAGTAATATACCGAAACGTTAATAAAAATCATGAAAATCATTATCACTGCGATGATAAGTTTTAAATATTTAAAAAATACGCTTTTTTGCTTGTAATTTTTAATATATTGCCATACGTTCATCAGATACCGTCTCCTTTTAATATGTTGTTGCGGTATTCGGTAGGCGTGAAGCCTGTAAAAAGTTTAAAAAGCTTGTAGAAATGCCGAATGCTGTTGTAGCCTACCATTTCACATATTTCGTATACCTTATAGTTTGGATTTTCAAGCAAAAGCATTGCCTTTTCCATGCGCATACGGCTGAGATAATCAATAAATTTTTCATTGGCATGCTGTTTAAAATATTTGCTTAAATATACCGGGCTTAAAGAGAATTTCTCGGCAACATCGTCAAGAGAAATATCTTCGGAGCAGTGTTCCTTGATATACTGCATAATTTTATTTATGAGCAGATTGTTGTTGGCAGATGCGCATACGGAAAAGTACAGTGCGGTTTTTTTGCTTGCGGAAACGGCGATTCGCCTGAACGCATCCGCATCCGTAATATCCTCGGATATATCCGGAACAGACGGCGCATCGGCGAAAGGCTGTAACAGCTCCGATATATGCGAAATGAGTTTTTCGGTAAACTGCCGCGCAGAAAAAATATCCTTTCCGAGTGCGTCATATATGACATTTAGGACATTTATTGCCTCGTTTGCATTGTCGGAATGCAGATATGATAAAATACTGCTGATTTGTTTGTCGCCGGGCAGTATGGCAGAGGAGTCGCTGCGTATATAGAAATCCGAAAGACCGAATATATTTTCGGTAGCCTTAAGCACATTTACCTCAATTTCAAGCTTGTATATTTCGTTGAGATTATTATGCAGACTGTCTGAAAACGTATGCACATATCCGAGCAGTTCGGAACGTGAAATACCGTTTCCTATGGCGATAAACTGAATTATATCCGAATTGTAGCTGAAAATATAGTATGAGGTTTTGGGGTCGTCAGTCTGTAGAAAGTTGGAAATTGATGAGTAGAAACGTTCTTTTCCGCATTTCCATTCATGTTTTATAAACTCATCAAAATTATGAAACTTTATTTCTGCAATACAGCAGGGGTCATGCTTTGCGTCAAGCCTGAGGTCGGTAAGCTTAAGATGCTGTATAAGCTGTTCTTCATCGGCAAATGCGCCTATAAGCACATCGGTAAAAAACTGACGGCTTATAATGTTTACAAGGTCGTCGTTTACCGGAAGAACCGTATGAGGACGAGAGTCAAGCGTTTCCTTTATTTCCGAAAATGCTTGCTCGATATCGTCTTTGCCGGTCGGCTTCAAAAGGTAGTGATGCACGTTATACTGCATGGCAAGACGGGCATATTCAAATTCCTTGTACCCGCTTAAAAGCACTACAATAATTTCGGGGAAATTTTCATGTATGTTTTTTGCAAGCTCAATGCCTGACATGAACGTCATTTTTATATCGGAAAGCACCACGTCCACATGATGCGTCTGAATATATAAAAGAGCCTCTCTGCCGTCAACAAATGTAGCCGCAACCTTCATATCGTACCGATTCCAGTCATATGCGCGAATCAGATGCTCAACGGCATAATTTTCATCGTCAACTATAATAAGATTATACATAAGCCTAATCACCTCACATTAAATTATATATAAAAAAACAGCCGATGTCAAGCAAAAAAAAGCAAATTGATAAAATAATATAACCAAAAAGTTAAAAATGAATCATGTCAAAAAAATGCAGGTTAAAAATGAGGTACTAAAAAGTTAAAAATGGTGTATTTACACTAAGCGTAAAAAGGTATATAATATTCTTGTGACAAAGTCTATCGGGAGGTATAGAAATGAATAAGCGGAATGGAAAAATATACAAAAGCGGAATAAAACATATGCGAAAAAACAAAGTTGAATTGTATTCAATGTGTATTATACCCGTATTGCTGCTGTTTGTATTTTGTTATATACCGATGTTTGGGGTTGTGATTGCTTTTAAGGATTACAGATTTGATTTGGGTATATTCGGAAGCAAGTGGGTAGGATTCAAAAACTTTGAATTTCTGTTTCAATCTCAGGATTTTGTGCGGATAGTCCGCAACACGCTGGGTCTTAACGCATTATTTATTGTGCTCGGGCTTATATTTGCTGTAACGTTTGCACTGCTTATGTTTGAACTTCGCAGCCGCAGGGCGGTTAAGGTTTATCAGACGGTATATATGATTCCGAATTATCTTTCGTGGGTTATTGTCGGATATATGTCGTATGCGCTGTTAAATCCGAAATACGGCTTTGTAAATCAAATTCTGCGTATTTTCGGCTCGGACGGAGTGGACTGGTATTCGCAGCCCATGTATTGGCCGGCAATACTTGCGACGGCGTCCGTATGGAAATCACTCGGAGTAAATACAATTATCTATTATGCCTCGCTTATGGGTATGAACGAGGAGTATGTAGAGGCGGCAAAAATAGACGGAGCAACAAAGCTTCAATGCACATGGCATATTGTACTGCCGCATTTGTTCCCGCTTATGACTATAATGACGATACTTTCGATAGGTAATATTTTCAGAGCGGATTTCGGGCTGTTTTATCAACTGACGAGAGATATAGGCGCTCTTTATCCTACAACGGATGTGCTTGATACATATATATACCGGGTAATGAAAACCATAGGAGATTTGTCGATGTCCTCGGCGGTAGGGCTTTTGCAGTCAACGGTAGGATTTGTGCTTATAGTGCTGACAAATTATATTGTAAACAAAATAGACCCGGAGAGGGCGCTGTTTTAAGAAAATACAGGCGTTGTTCTCTTATCGATTTTGACCTGCGGTAAGAGATTCAATATATTGGTGCCGCAGCAAAACGGCAGAATGGAGATTAACAATGAATAGTATAAGCAAAAGTTCAAAACTTACACAAACAATGATTCATGTGTTCATGATTATAACGGGAATCATGTTTATAATACCGTTTTTGCTTGTAATTTCGGTTTCATTTTCAAACGAAAGGGATATAGTAACGACGGGATATTCAATTTTGCCAAAGCATTTTTCGCTTGACGCATATCAATATGTTTTTAAGGCTCCGGGAGTAATCTTAAACGCATATAAAGTAACGGCGATTTCGACGGCGGTAGGTACGGCGCTGAGCGTAATTCTGATGGCTCTCATTGCGTATCCGCTTTCAAAATCGGATTTAAAGGGAAGAAAGGCGATTTCGTTTTATATATTCTTTACGATGATATTCAGCGGAGGACTTACGCCTACATATATACTCATAACTCAATACCTGCATCTTGACGATACGATCTGGGTATTTATTCTTCCGAGCCTGATAAACGCATGGCACATATTTTTGCTGAGGACATTTTTTGCCGGAATACCTTCGGCAATAGTGGAATCGGCGTTGCTTGACGGAGCGGGAGAGTATAAAATATTTTTTTCAATAATTCTGCCTCTTTCAAAGCCGGCACTCGCAACCGTAGCGCTGCTGGGAGCAATGACGAGGTGGAACGACTGGTTTACGGCGATGCTTTATATTAATGATGAAAAGCTGTTGACATTGCAGTATCTGCTGCAGAGAATACTTTCAAACATACAGCTTATTCAGCAGCAAAGCGGTAATATGCAGCTGTTTAATATATCCGCGGCAGATATACCGGCAGAAACCGTAAGAATGGCTATGGCAGTAATTGCGGCAGGACCTATGCTGTTTGTATTTCCGTTTTTTCAGAAATACTTTGTAAAGGGACTGACGGTAGGTTCTGTAAAAGGATGATATAAAGGGGAGAAAAACGTGAAAACAAAATTAAAAGAAATTCTGTGCTGTATACTGACGGCGGCAATTTGTATCGGAACTGTCGGATGCGGAAACGGTGCGGAGAAAAAAAACGGCAAGGAAGCACCTACTCTGACATGGTACATACCGGGAGATAAGCAGACAGATATTCAGACGGTTACAGACGCACTGAATAAGAAAATCGAACCTCAAATAGGAGCAAAGCTTGACTTGCAGATTATCGACACCGGGTCATTTCAGGATAAGATGACAATGATGATGGGTGCCGGTAAGGAATTCGACCTGTGCTTTACCTCAAACTGGACAAACAGATTTTTGCCCAATGTAAGCAAAGGTGCATACGAACCGCTTGACGAACTCCTGGAAAAGGATGCAAAAAAATTAAAGAGTGCACTTCCGGATTATGTATGGAATGCGTCAAAGATTGACGGTAAAATCTATGCCGTTCCGAATTTGCAGGTGCTGTTTTATCAGACAGCGCTCGGAGTATTCAAAAAATATGCCGATAAGTATAATTTTGATTTATCGAAGGTAAAGACGACAAAAGATATTGAACCGTTTCTTGAAATTATAAAGCAGAAAGAACCCGAGTTGTATCCGTATAATCTCGGATATTCGTTCGCTATGTTTACAAACCCGGTTTATGAACAGATTGGCGGAACAACAGCCGTAATAAGAAAGGATTCAACCGATAAAAAGGTTATGTCGCTGTATAGGACGCCTGAATTTAAGGAAGGGGTAGAAACGCTGCGTTCATGGTATCAGAAGGGATATATCCGTTCCGATATTGCAAGCGTAATTTCAGACAGCCAGGAATTGCTCAGCGGAAAATATGCCGTATTCAATACGACATACAAGCCGGGCTGTGAGGCGGAACTGAAACAGCGGTATAAGCAGGATATAGCCGTTATACCTATAGAAGAGCCTTATTTAAGATCGGACGCAGGCGTTGCCGCAATGACGGCAATAAGCAGAACTTCAAAATACAAATCCGAGGCGATAAAACTGCTTGAAATCGTTAATACCGACAAAGATGTATATAATTTGCTCAGCTACGGAGTAGAGAATAAGCATTATACAAAAGTAAACGACAATCAGATAAAGCCGGCGGAACAATCCGGCTATGTATCGGGCGGAGGCTGGAAATTCGGAAATCAGTTCAATGCATATTATCTCGAAACGCAGGATATCGATATATGGGAAAAGACGAACGAAATAAACAACAGTGCGGTGCGTTCGCCGATTTCGGGTTTTGTACTGAACACAGAACCGATTAAAAGCGAAATTTCAAAGTGCGAGAGCGTAATCAGCGAATTTAAGGCAATAGAAAACGGCTCACAGGATACGGAGCCTTTGTATGAGGATTTTATAAAAAAGCTTGATGTTGCCGGCGAGGATAAAATTATAAAAGAGGTACAGAAACAAATTAATGAAATGAATTAAGAGCGTTATGCTTTTAAAATGCCTTTTGTAAAAGGCAAAAATAAATTTTAGGAGGTAAAACAATGAAAATCTTAAAGAAACTACTTATCTGTATGCTTGTATTGTCAATGACGGCAGGTATATCCTGCGTATGCGCAGATGAGGCGGAGGACAGCAGCTGGACAGAAAACTTTGAGGCATATGAACAGGATTATATGCTGGGACAATCCCAAACGGAGTACAACTGGAAGATCCAGGTGTCAAACAAGAGCGACAAAAACTGTGTTTATGTTGATACCGAGGCGGACGGAAACAAACGTCTTAAGGTAATCAAAAACGCAAAATCAAATGCAGATGCAAATGCAAATAAAATTATGCTGTTTAAGTATTTTGAAAACGTTCCGAATACCGGCGTATATTCTCTTGCATATGATATTGAATACGATAAGGTTCCGGTAGCTACAACAACGGCACTTTTCAACGTATTGAGAGATTCCGCAGGGTATTGGCTTAATCAGGTGATTCAGTACGGCAAGGGTGACGGTGTGGAACTGAAAAGCATGAGCGGTGCAATTAACCTCGGAAAAAGAATTACAGCCAATAAAAAATATCGTGTAAGATATGTAATTGACTTCGACAGAAAAAAGATTTTTTCATCGTATGAAGAACCGGACGGCATAGTATATCCGTGTAATGAAACATACGGAGCACCGGTATCGTTTAAGATGGATGCAACAGGTCTCAGCGAGCTTTGGTTCCAGCTTGATAACCAATGCGCAACATCGGACAGTGAAGACCCTACGGTATTCTATCTTGACAATATTAAGCTGCAAAAGGAAAGCGATAGCTGGAACAGCTACAACGATGATTTCTCGGTTTATGACGAAGGTACGGTATTTGCTATAGGCACAGGCGCAAATCAAATAAACGGCTGGGAGGTAAAAACTGATTCCGGCGTTTCCGGCAACAAAGCAATACTTACGGATAACGCTTATGTTGAAAAGCAGGAGAACGGAAATAAAAGATTAAAGGTTGTACATGCCTCGGCAAACAGCGTTGATGTCAGAAAGTATTTTGACCCAATGCCGGGAAGCGGAATTGTTACCTTTGAATATGACCTTGAATTCGAAAGCATGGTTGTCTATGCTGCGGCATATTTTAACGGACTTATGACATCGGACGGCAACTGCATCATGCAGTATAACCTTGATAAGGGCAAACTTAATGATAAGCAGGGCGGAAATTTAAATAAGGATAATATGGCGTTTGAATTGGGTAAAGTATATCATATAAAGTATGCCGTTGACTTTACAAACCACAAATATGCGTCATCGTGTACGGCAGACGGAATAACGTATTTCCAGGCAACAGGTCCATGTGATTTTATGGTAGATACAACAGCTCCGGTAAAACAGTTTGTATTCAGATGTCAAGCACCGGGAACTGAGGCGTCAAATCCGTTTGTATATTACATTGATAATTTTAAGGTTACACAGAGCCAGGCTACATCGCTTGAAAGCAGCAGCGTTGTAAACGGTCAGAATAATGTTCCGATAGACGGTGACATCATACTTAACTTTAACAATGCACTTAACACAGACACAATAAATAAGATTAAGATAGAAGATGAGAACGGAGATGTGCTTACAACGGTTACTCCGGTTGAAAACGGAGAAAAAAGCGTTCGTCTTGTAATAACGAAACCGCTTGATTATCTCGGAAACTATAAAATAATTATTCCGGCAGATGTAATAGACGCAAACGGACTCTATGTAACGCCTGCGACAATAGAGTTTATGGCAGAGGACGAACCGCCGAAAATATCGGTATCGGCACCTGAGGTTAAAAATGCTCAGGGTGAGGCGATAATGTCGCTTGCGGGACTTAAGGCAGTGACGGTTTCGGCAGATTATAAAAACAACAGCGCAATACCTAACAGCGATGTTGCAATGATTGCCGCAATTTATGACGAATCAAGCAATTTGAAGGCAATAGCTTATGATGAAACAAACATAGGAGTAGGCATGACCGAAACGCTTAAGGTATCGTTTGATATGCAGAAAGAGATGACAGCAGGCTACAGTATAAAAGTATTCGCTTGGGACAGCTTTAAAAGCATGAACCCGATAGCCAACACGGAAACTTTTCCGAAATAATAATTAATAAACGGCTGCCGCTCCGTTTTTCGGGGCGGCGGCATAAAAAACAGGAGGATGCAACATGAAGCACAGGTTGTGTATTTTAATCACGGTATTGTTTGCACTTATCATACCGCAGGGATATGCTGCGGAAGAGAAAACCACAGACTATACGGAAGCTGTAAATATGCTTACGAGCCTGGGAATAATAACGAACGGTATCGATGACATTTATAGCCCGGAAGATACTGTTACAAGAGCTGAATTTGCTACAATGCTCGGAAAATTTTTGGGTGTGGATGACGAACTTAATTCAAGCGGCGGAGATTTGCCTTTTATTGATGTAAACAGTGATTATTGGGCTGCGGGAAGCATAGCGTCCGTATATAATCTTGGTATTATGGGCGGTATGGAACACGACTACTTCGGTGCAGACGAAAGTATAACGTTCGGACAGGCGATAAAGGCGCTTGTTTCACTTACCGGATACGGTGTTTATGCTGAGAATAACGGAGGATATCCGATAGGCTATCTTGCCGTTGCCGCCGAAAAAGGAATTTCCAAAGGCGTAATGCCGACAGAAGAAATTACAAAGGGCGAAGCCGCAAAGCTTATTTGCAATGCTGCGGAAACAGATATACTGCAAATGTCGCAGCTCGGGAAAAATATAAAATGGGAAGAAAAAGACGGACAGACGCTACTCAGCGAAAAACTAAAAATTAAAAAAATTAAAGGAATCGTCACTGCCAATGAAGAAACATCATTGGTAGGGGATACAAAAGTACCCTCGAAAAACGTAAGGATTAACGGGGATATGTATAAATGCGGAAAAACGAATGCCGCAGATTTTTTGGGATATTATGTAACGGCATATTACAGAGATAACAGCGATGATAACGAGCTGGTTTATGTATCGATAAACGAATCGGGAAACAGTAAAATTGAAATTAATGCCGATGATATAGCCGATGATACGACGGTGTCAAGTATATCTTACTATAATGAAAACGAAAATAAGAAAAGTGTAAATATACCGGAGAATGCCACAGTGATTTTCAATGGCATAAAGCTTATAGATTATGAAAAAGAGGCGTTTATGCCTGCAACGGGAGGACTTGTTCTTCTGGACGCAGACGATGACGGCACATATGAAACGGTATTTGTTACATATTATATAAACTATGTTGTAAAAAATATATCTGCCGACGATGATATAATATATATTGCCGATAAGTTTGACAGTCCGTATCTTAAGATAGATACGTCAAAACAGGATTTAAAGCTTATCATAACAAAGAACAATATGGAGGCGGACATATCCGAAATAGCGGAGGAAGATGTAATTTCCGTTAAGACGGATAAAATAGATACGAAGAAAAATGAGATATTATCGGGTTCAATCAGATATGAAATAATAGTATCGGGTGAGACAATTTCCGGAAGTGTTGATGCGGTTGACGGTGAAAACGTTAAAATATCCGGTAATAATTATGAAATCTCTCCGTCATACGATACAAAAAAATATCCTATATCGCTTAGGGACAGTATAATGGCATATCTTGATGTAAACGGCAAGGTGGCTAATATCGTATATGATGTTGCGGAGGAATACGGATTTATCATAAATGCCGGAGGAAAGGACGCTCTTTCGGACTGCGAAATTAAGATTTTTACATCGGGCGGAGATATTAAAATATTTAAAACCGCCAAAAAAGTCAAAATAGACAATAAGTCGTACAGTGAGTGCGACGATATTAAGGGTGCGCTTATGAACAGCTCGGCAACGTTTTCGGGCAGTACGGAGCTGTCTCAAAGCAATACTACAAGATGTGAACAGCTTGTAAGATACCAAAAGAATGAAGCCGACGAAATATATTATATAGATACTATAGAACCAAACTCTGCAAATAAAGAGGAGGAGAAAAAGCATTTTTCTCTTGCGGAAAAAATAAATCTTGCGGATTATAAGGATAACGTTGTATATTATATGCCCAGCTGCCGGACAATTATGTCCAAGATAGGCGTTAACGATGACGTTTTAGTGTTTAAAATACCAAATGACGCCACCGATTATAACAGCTATAAGATATATACAAAGGACGCTATTACGGAGGAAATAAAAGATTCGATAAGCGCATTTGACGCAGATGATTTTAATTTTGCCAAGGTAATAATGACAAGCTCTGCTTCAACGGAGGTACCGCAGAAAGAGCTGAAAAATATGATGTTGCTCAAAAAGGTATTACCTGCATATTCAAATGAATCGAACACATACAAGCTTGTCGGCGTCAGCATTTCTACAGGTGCGGAGATGGAAATCGAAACAAAGGATGATGAGACAATAGATAAGAATATGCCGATTCCGGGTGATATTGTAAGATGGACGCTTACATCAGACGGTAAAGCGGATATTGTTGAACGTACATATTCACCGATTGAAGGTGAGGTAATAAATGATACGTATCCGGAAGATATAGGTTTCCACACTAACTTCAGACTTACCTGCGGAAAGGTTTTGAATCTTTCAAATGATGCGATTAAGCTGAGATATACGTGCTATAAGTATCTCAGCGGTTATAAGTATGACGAGGCAAGCAATATGTATTTGAATGACGAAATATATCTTACAAAATACTTGCAGCAGATATTTAAGTATAACAGAACGACAGGAAAAATAACAAAAGCAACATTAAGAGACGCAAAATCCGCAGAGCTTTATGGTGAGGAAAATGCATCAAAAATATTTGCATATCAGACATACGGTATGCTGACCAGCCTTGTAATATATGAAGATTAGCACGGAGGGGTCATACATGATTAAAAAAACATTTAAGGGTATAATCTGCCTGATTTTATGCCTGTGTATGCTGCCGGCATTTGCGGCAAATGCAGAGGAAACCGAAATGAATGTAGTGTTTATAGGCGGTTCCATTACATACGGCACGGGTGCAACCGCAAATGAAAAATGTTATGCTTCGCTTGTGGGCAATTATCTTAAAAAGGCAAATCCGGATAAGAAGGTAAACATATTTAATGCCGGACTGCCAGGCACAGGCTCGGATCTCGGATTGTTCAGACTCAAACGTGATGTGCTTTCGCATAAGCCGGATATGGTGTTTGTTGAGTTTGCAATAAACGATAAGGACAGAGGCAGGAACGATCCCCAAAGCGTTATAAAAAGCATGGAGGGTATCGTGAGACTTCTGCTTCGTGAAGAAAAAAAGCCGATAATAAATTTTATATATACAACAAATATAAATTTTCAGGCTTGCACAGATGTGCATAATAAGGTAGCGAATTATTACGGAATACCGGCACATGATATCCAAGCTTATATAAAAAAGCTTAACAAGGCGGACAGCAGTACCATTAAAAATATTTTGTCGGATACCGTTCATCCGAATGACAAGGGTCACTCCATATATGCTAACTATATTATAGGAAACCTGAAAAATCATAAGGAAGAATATTTTAAACAGGCAAGGGAAATGAAAAATCCTCTTTCCGGGCATGAAGTATATTCTCCGGAGTTTGTATCGCCGAACGAGGCTAAGCTGAGTTCCGGCTGGTCACAAGACGAATGTGCAAACGAAAAATATTATTTAAGCAGCGGAGTCGGCGATAAGCTTGAATACGAGTTTTACGGTTCGAGCTTCGGTATTGCGGATATTTGGGGAAAGACCTACGGAACGGCTCAGTATGTAATAGATGATAAGATTTCAGGTACGATTTATACTACAAATCCTGCTTCGGACGGATATGTAAACTCATTCATAAGAATGGATTTAGAGGAAAAATGGCATAAGATAGTAATTACAAATAACAGCAAAAATCCTGCGATTAGCAATATAGGAATAGTTGCGTTGCTGGTGGACGAGGGAAATCAGACGCCAAGACCCGAAAAAGAACAGGTAAAAAACGTAAACTATGGCGAAAGCTTCATTTCACTTATAAACCGAGTGACGGCAATAGTACCCGGAAGCAATTATATATTTGTAAACGGGGAAAAAATAAAATGCGGTGCCATAGTTGAAGAAACGGATTCCGATGTACTGATTCCAAAAGAGGCGGCGTCGTATCTGGGGAAAAATGAAGATACGCTTTTAAGCGGTATTGATAAAAAGATATTGAAGGATAAAAGCGGAATTATTTTCATAGGTGATGAGGATATAAGCATGTCGAAGGCCGATGAGGCGGACGCCGAAAAATTTGTATTGCTTTTCGGCGTATATGTATCACAGAACGGAAACGACGAGGGAAACGGGACGATTAAAAGTCCGTTTAAAACCTTTGAAAAGGCAAGAGATACCGTCAGAGGTCTTAAAGGAAACGACAATGTTTCATGGAATGATACAACCGTATACATACGTGGCGGAGTATACAGCCGTGATAACAGCTTTGAACTTTTAAAGGAAGATTCGGGTACGGAAAAAGCACCTGTAACATACACGGCATATAACGGAGAAAATGTAAGTATAAACGGAGCAAAACAGATTGATACGTCCTTATTTGCAAAGATTGAATCCGAATCGGTTTTGAGCAGACTGCCGTATGCGGCGAGAGATAAGGTTATGCAGTTAGATATGCAAAAAGCCGGTATTACGGATTTCGGGTTAAACACAAATGAAAACGGAAACATTCCGTCGGCGCCGGAATTAAGCTTTGACGGACAGATGATGACTCTTGCAAGATGGCCTGACAATGGGTTTGCATTAACCGGAAAGGTTTTGGACAATTCGCAGCAAAAAGGCGCAACGTTCGGATACATAGGAGATGAACCGGGCAAGTGGAAAAACACAGACGATGTCTGGCTAAGGGGATATTGGTTCTTTAACTGGGCGGATCAGGCAGTTAAGCTGAATAAGACAGACGCAGAAAATCAGCGGTTTAACACAACATTTATAAACGGATACGGTGTTGCGCGGGACAGAATGTATTATGCCTATAACATATTGGAGGAGCTGAGCAGTCCCGGAGAATGGTATCTTGACAGACAAAATGCAGTGCTGTATTTTTATCCTCCGAAAAGCATGACAAATAAAACAATGATGTTTTCAAGCATGACAGACCCGATTATAAGTGCAAATGCGGCATCGAACATAAGGTTTGAAAATCTGACGTTTGAGTCTGCTAGGGGCATAGGTATAAAGCTTAATAATACAAGGCAGATGCTCATAGAAAAATGCGTTATTAAGAATATAGGTCAGCAGGCGGTTACCGTTACTGGCAGCGGCAACGGGATACGTGATTGCTATATTCATGACATCGGCAAGGGCGGCGTGTATATTACGGGCGGAGATTTTACAAACCTTACATCGAGCGGAAACTATATAGAAAACTGCCGTTTTGAAAGATTCTCACGCATAGCCCGCACATATACCCCTGCGGCGAAGCTTTACGGCGTAGGCGACAGAATATCTCACTGTACGATAAACAACGCTCCGCATATGGCGATATATTTCATGGGCAATAATAACGTTATAGAATATAATGATATTTACGATGTAATGCAGGAAAGTTTGGATTCCGGCGCAATATACGGAGGACGAGATTTTACTTCATGCGGAAACGTAGTGCGTTATAACAAGATTCATGACTGCTACGGTCTTGATGCCGACAAAAAGGATAATCCGAGTGAAATAAGCGTTCATGGGCTTTATCTGGACGACAGCATCGGAAGCATGGATATATACGGAAACACATTTTATAATCTTGCAAGCGGTATATTTATTCATACCGGACGAAGCAACCGCATATACGGCAACGTATTTGACAATTGCTATACGTCAATAGATATTATAAACCGAAGCAACGGAACACGTGAAAACATGGATAAGCTGAACGCTCAGTACAAAAATCCGCCGGCAAACTGGAATGATACACTGTATGTACGCTATATGGCGGCGCCTATCGGCAATGAGACATGGTCAAAAAGCTATCCTCAGCTCAAAGAAATTTTGACAGATGACCCGATATATCCTAAATATAATACGGTAGAGAAAAATATTGTCGGAAACAGCGGAAAAATCAATATGTCCGATGTTGCTTTCGAATTCGGAACGCTTAAGGATAATATCGAGCTTGCGGAATCGCTGAAATTTGATGAAAATCATACGCTTGCGAAAGAATACGAGGGATTTGAAACGGCAGATATGTCTACTGTCGGCTGTATGGGAGAAAAGCAGATTTCGGATTTTGAGCTTAAGCTTCCCATACGAAATGCAACGGGGATTGAAGCAAGGAAAACGGAATTTGCATGGCAGCCGGCTTCAAACGCCTGCAAATACCGTTTGGTAATTGCCAAGGACGCAAAGTTTAATAATGTAATACATGACAGTATTGTAAACGGTACATATAAGACCGTAAAAAACTTGCGATATGAAAAAACAAAGTATTATTGGAAGGTTTGTGCGCTTAAAGAGGACGGCACTGGGAAATGGAACAGCGGCGAAGCGTCGTTTTTCAGAACACTGCCGAAAGAAACAATTGTTACAAAGTATTTGGAGGATAAACTTGAACTATGCATCGCAGAATATGACGGTGCGGTTGAAAGCGATGAGGCGGGAATGTTCGTAACAGGATCTAAGGAATTATTCCTCAAATCCTTGGATGAGGCAAAACAGGTGCTTAAAAACTGTAAAACGCAGTCGCAGATTGATGAGGCTCTTGAAAAGCTGACGGCGGCGGAAAACAAATTTACCAACAGCAAGAATATAGAAACAGTAGATGTGGGCAATATGATTGCAGACAAGGAAAACTGGGCATTCCCGGAGGGCAGCACCGTATTTTCGGAAAGCTTGAAATTCGACAGCGAAACAAAGGATATAGGCGGCTACAAAAAGGAACTGGAGAACTATCAGTATTTAACGTTTAAAGCCAAGCTTTCCGTTCATGATGCGCACTGGCAGGGCTTTGCATTTAAATCAACAACCTTTGACAACTATGTTTATACGGGAACAAATAACGGGTATATGGTTGTTGTAAAACCGGATATAATTGAATTGCAGAGATTTAACAGCGCAAAAAGCACAATGCTGAAAATTGTTGATAACACATTTATAAATGACGCTGACTGGCATGATATAAAGCTTGGTGCAATAAATACGGGGAACGGTGTACAGCTTAAATTTGAGGTGGACGGCAAAACCGTATTTGATATGGAGGACAGCGAAAACTGTCTTATCGACAAAGGGTATTTTATGATACAAGGAAATAAAGAACCGATAGAAATAGCTTCGGTGAAGTAAAAAAAAGAGGTGCAGTATGATAAACAAAAAGAGTATACTTTGTATTTTATTTGCGGCTGTCATTATATCTGTATTATTGCCGGTGCAGGCAGAAACAAATACATTTTATGTTGCGGAAAACGGAACCGACGCTTCGGGTTTCGGAACGTTTGCCGCACCGTTCAAAACAATACAGTATGCGGCGGACCAAATGAAACCCGGTGATATTTGTTATATAAGAGAAGGTACATACAGGGAATGCGTCACGCCGAAGCTCAGCGGAAACGAGGGAGAGGAGATAAAGTTTTCGGCGTATATGAATGAGAAGGTTGTAATAAGCGGAGGAAAACTGCTTACCAATTGGACGAAATATAAGGACAATATTTACAAAACAAATCTTAATATGAATTACGGCATAAGAAATATGATATATGCGTCCGGAAAAATGATGCATGAAGCGCGTTGGCCGAACAGCGACAATCCGCTTGATGTTTCGTCATATGCAACGGTTGATTCACTGAGCAGTGACAAGAGCGAGGTTTTCGATTCGGATTTGCAGCTGCCGTCAGATGCGGATTATTATGACGGTGCGATAATGTGGTCTACAACACAGCCGGGATATTCTAGCAAGCTTGCACAGGTAGCGTATTATAATGCGGCTGCAAAATCGCTTTCAATAACCGGGAATACGGATATTGCGCCGGGAAGCTTATATTATCTCATGAGGTCGCTCACGCTGCTTGACGCAGAAAATGAGTGGTATATAGATAAATCGAACAATCTGTATCTGTATGCTCCGGGAGGAGTAAACCCCTCGACAATCGAAACGGAAGCAAGGATACGTGATTACGGATTCGATCTTGCAGGCAAAAGCTATATTACGATAAGCGGAATAAGCTTTAGGGCAGTCGGAATAAATATGGATGAAGATACGACCGGATGTGTGATATCGGGCGGAGTATTTAACGGTATAGATTATTATATGCCTGCAACCGGTAATCCGCGCAGTACGGGACTTACTGTTTCGGGACAGTATAATACGGTACGTGACTGCGAAATTAAAAACAATTACGGACCGGGAATTGTGCTTGAGGGAGCACATAACAACGTAATAAACAACCATGTACATGATGTAAACTATCAGCATACGTATGGCGGAGTTGTGGACGGCGGAGCAATAAATATAAACGGGCGTGATCTTCTCATAAGTCACAATACGATTCATAATGTCGCCAGAGACTGCATAAGCGGAAAATTTAAACACTGCATAGTGCAGTATAATGATATGTACGATTATATGATACTGTCAAAGGACGGAGGCGGTGTATATTTTGCGTACTATGATTTTGAAAATTCAGAGATACATCACAACCTTGTGCATGATAACAAGGCGATAGATACGGGGATCGGTATATATCTTGATTCCATGGTATCGGGAGTAATCGCATACAACAATGTTATATGGAACAATCCAACATACGGCATTGAGGTTAATTCTCCGAATGCATATTCGGCATTTTACAACAACACGGTAGCTGATATAGGAAACATAGGATATTTCCCAAGTCTTGAACATATGGGAAGCGTATTTGTAAACAATATTTTTTCGGACAGCTCATTTATAAAATATAACGGACAGACTCCGGAACCATCAGCGGAAATGTTTTATTCAAACAACCTTGTAGGCAGAGAATATTACGATTCTGAGTTTCAGCCTATGGGAGGAGCACTGGAAGGCGGTATTCCGGTATATGGAGTAACGGACGGTTACACAGGCTCCGCACCTGACTGCGGTGCATATCAGAGCGGCACGAAAAAATTTACGGCAGGCTGTGACATGAAAAACAAACCGTATCCGAAGTTTGAGCCAAATGACAGAATACCGTGTATAAACAAGATGAATAATCGTGCATTTGAAAACGGCTCGTTTGATTCATGGACTGTAAACAGCGGAAATCCTAAGGTTATTAAACAAAGTGCGTGGGAATACCGTGAAACGTCAATAGGCTTCAGCGGATATTACGGTGCTATGCTTTCAGCCGGCGACAAGATAGAAAATACGGTAACGGGACTTAAACCGAATACCACATACAAAATCAGTGCATATGGGAAAATAGGCGGAGTCTACTATGATGTTAATGAGGCTGCCGAGAAAAGCAACGGATTTACATTTGAAAAGTTTTTTGATGCATATACAAAAATTAAAAGCGGGTCGTGGATGAAATTCTCAAATGTGGATTTCAACCTCGGATATTATGGGGAAATCGGCATATATGCCGGCAGAACAGCATCAACCGATGCAGTTGAAATCAGATGCGACGGTCCAGATGGAATGTTGATTGCTTCAATGCAGTTTGACGGCAACGGAAAACTGTGGAATATATATAATGCCGAAATTTTCGAAATAAGCGGGATACATGATGTATATGTTGTATTCAAATCCGTAACCGACAATTTTATTTTAAGCGGAATACAGATGAAACCGGCATACGCCATGGGAGATACTCTTGAAATAGGTGCTTATACAAAAAGCGGAAGAAATAGCCGTGTTGAAATTGACACATCGCTTTGGAGCGAGGGTATGAGGCAATTTACGATTACGACAGGACCGGAGGATTACAGCGTGACGGTTTATGCAGAGAAAACCGGCGGATTATACTGTGCGTTTGCGGATAATTTCGGAATAGCTGATGTATATGAAGAAAATATATGGTCTGACGATATATCGGTGGAAAGTATAGATTTTACCGATATGTCGGGAAATACGATTGAAAAAATTGCGGACAGCGGTTTTGTAATAGGACGGATTCGACTCAGAAGCGTTTCCGGATATGAAAAGAATACAAAATTTATTTTTGCGTCATACAGTTCGGATAACAGATTGCAAACATTGCAGATTGTAAATACAAGGCTTAACCCGTACAGCGAGCATACTATAGGGATCGGAATGAAATCCGATATGCTTGCAGGGAATACCGTGCGCATATTCTTACTTGACGAAGAGAATATTGCAAAGCCGGTTTATAAATCCGGAATACTTAAGTAATGATATTTCAAGTATATGCCTTATCTGCCCATGATAAGATTAATTATTTGTGGGCAGAAGGGCTATGAAATTAAAAGGCACCGCCGAACAGTCATCGCTTACGCTCGACGCGGCGATGTGCAATAATAATCTCCTATACTCCTTGCCCTGCATGGGAGATTTTATAATTTAATTATTTATGCCGACGCAGGGCGGCGGAATGGAGATTAATATGTTGATACGTAAAACAGCATTTATATGCGTTGTATTTATGTTAGCCTTAAGCTTGGGGGTTTCGGCAAAGGTTACGTTTGAGTTTAAAACAGAATTTTCGTGTGAAACGAGAACACTTACCGTTTCGGGAAAAACCAATACAGCTCCAACAAAGCAGGCGGCTATAGTAATACTGAACCCCGGTTTTTCCGAAAACGACGTTAAGCCTGACAGAGAGACCGTGTCGGATAAAAGCAATTCGATTGCAAGAGCGGTATGCTTTGCGGAGCAGACGGAAATAAAAAAAGACAGAACCTTTTCACATATTTTTACCTTACCGCAGGACGCACCGTTCGGACTTTATACGGTAAGGGTAAAGGTGTCGAATGCGGACGAAGTTTGTACAGATGTGTTTTATTATAAGAATTTGGCGGACGATATAAATGTGCTTAACGATATAAATGCGGCGGCGGCAGGCAAGGCTGATATGAAATCAGTGCTGAACAGCAGAATATATGCGGTAGATTTTGAAATAGGAAAAAAATATTTTGCTTCGGAAAATGTTGTGCGCGAATACATATGCAGAGGACTTAAAGGCACAGAATACAAAAGCCTTGAAGAAATAGGAGAAAAAATTAACAATTGTTACGTGAAAATTGAAGCACTTGAAAGTGTGAAATCTGCATCAAAGAGCGAAATGGTCAAGGTAATCCGAGAGAATAACGATATTCTGGGAATAACAGAATCTCTGCTTGACGATTATGACGGTCTGAACGAGGTAAGAAAGGAATACGTAATACTCCATTTTGCGTCGGCTGTGAAAAATATCACAGCACCGGATGAACTTGAATCGACGCTAAAAAAGGTTATTGACGAGTCTAAAGGACAGAACGGTCAGGGCGGAAGCTCCGGAGGAAGCTCGGGCGGAAGTGTTAAAAATTCTGTTACAACGCAGTGGTCTGCACCGTCACAGCAGCAGCCGCAGAAATCAATTCCGGAATTTTTGGATATTGAAAATGTAAAATGGGCGCAGGAAAGTATAATTGCACTGGCGGCAAAGGGTATTTTAAACGGTAAAACCGATAAGCACTTCGAACCGGACAGCTATGTTACAAGAGAAGAATATATTAAGATGATTGTGGCGGCATTTGATATAAAAGGATCGACAATTGAAATACCGTTTGAAGACGTTAAAAAAGGCGAGTGGTACTATCCGTATTTAATTGCGGCATATTCGGCAGAGATAACAAACGGGGTATCGGAAAACAGATTCGGTATAGGTGAGAACATTTCACGCCAGGATATGGCGGTGCTGTTATATAATGCGTATATAAAATCCGGACATGAATTGGCTGTGCCGGAGGAAGGCGCAGGTTTTGCTGACGCTGATACAATAAAGGCATATGCCGTGCCGAGTGTGAATGCAATGTATGCCGCCGGAGTTATAAACGGAATGGAGGACGGCAGATTTGCACCGGAGGAATTCGCTACACGGGCGCAGGCGGCAAAAATGATCTATTCGTTAATCAGAGAATAATAAAAAAGGCATTACATTTATGCGTTTTCAAGCAGGCGGAGGGTGCGGCAAGAACAGTTTCATTTTGCCGCGCCCTTGCAATTTAATCGGAAAGGACAGAGGGATATGAAAGAAACAAAGGCATTGCCTACAGAGGCACAGATAAATTGGCACAATATGGAGCTCGGAATGTTTGCGCATTTCGGTCTTAATACGTTTAACAACAAGGAATGGAGCGACGGGACGCTTGACAAAAACAGCTTTAATCCCGAAAAATTTGACGCATATCAGTGGGTGAAAACTGCAAAGGACGCCGGATTTAAATATTTTATGCTTACTGCGAAGCACCATGACGGTTTTTGCCTTTGGCAGACAAAAACAACGGATTATTCGGTAAAAAGTATTTCGTGGAAAAACGGCAGGGGTGATGTTGTACGTGAGGTTTCGGACGCCTGCAAGGAGCTTGGGGTAAAATTCGGAGTATATCTTTCGCCGTGGGACAGGCACGAAAAATGCTATGCGGATAAGGAAGCATATGATAAATTTTATTTGGAACAGCTTGAAGAACTGATGACAGGATACGGAGATATATTTGAGGTGTGGTTTGACGGTGCCGGGTCGGAGGGCAGAACGTATGACTGGGATACAATAATAGAAACGGTTCATAAATATCATCCGAACGCCATGATATTCAATATGGGAACGCCTACGATACGCTGGGTCGGCAATGAAGCCGGAATAGCACCGCAGCCTTGCTTTAACGAAGCGAAGGCGGCAAGGGTAAGTATGTTCACAAACGATATGCTTACATGGTCGGAAAAAACTCCGCTGTGGGTGCCGGCGGAATGCGACGCAACGATAAGACGCGGGGGATGGTTTTGGCATGAAAATGAAGAAAACACCTTAAGGAGCATTGATGAGCTTAAGTATATATACTTAAATTCCGTAGGACACGGTGCAAATCTTCTTTTGAATATTGCACCGGACAAGAACGGGCTTTTGCCGGAATGCGACGTTGAAAGAATAATGCAGTTTGCCGATTTTGTACGCAGCATATATGAAAATAAAATCAGCGATACCGAATCGGAAACGGACGAAACGGTTATAGAGTTTGACGGCTTTAAAGCTATTTCGTACATTGTGACCTCGGAGGATATACGTTTCGGGGAAAATATACGCAAGTACAGAATAGATGCGCATATGTACGGCGGATGGATAAAGGTTGCCGAGGGAAGCAGTATAGGACACAAGAAAATCGACCTCGTAAAAGGTGTATGCGCAAAAGCAATTAAGTTTACCGTTCTTGAAAAAAGCGATAATGTTAAAATTAAAAGCATTGCGGTATATGAATAAGCCGGAGGTGAAAAATGAACGACAAACTGTTATATCTTTCGCCTGCCTCATGCTGGGAGGAGGCTTTGCCGCTCGGAAACGGAAGCTTCGGCGCAATGGTGTACGGCGGAGCGGATATAGAGCTTATACGGCTTAATAAGGATACGCTTTGGACAGGAACGGTCCGCAAAAATGAAACAGACGATAAGACAAAGGAGCTTGAATATTTAAGACAGCTTATAGCTCAAAAAAAATATCATGAAGCGGATTTATATGCTTATAACAGGTTTACCGACAATGATTCCGAAAAGTATTTGCCGATGGGAGATGTTATAATAAAAAGAATTGACGGAGCACCGGTGAGCGGATATATGCGGACACTTTCGTTTGATGAAGCGGCGGCAGAGGTTAAATTTTATGAAAACGGCGAATACAGCAGAAAAATGTTTATATCAAAACCTCATGATATAATGATAATAGATATAACCGCCGATAACCCGATTTCGCTTTCCGTTACGGCGGACAGTCGGCATTTGTGTGAAAAAAGTGAAAAGGACAATATTCTGTATGTTTTGGGCAGAGCGGCGGCAAGAGCGGATAAAACCGTTGTTTCGGACGATTGTATTCGGTTTGCTTTTACCGTAAGGACAGAGACTGTAGGGGGATATACGGAAACCGAGGACGGCACAACCTATGTATATGACGCAAAAAGAGTAACGCTTTATATTGCGGCGGAAACAGATTTTGTTTCGTATCGGATATTGCCGGATAAAAGCATAAATCTGAAAGAAATATGCGATGACAAAATTGAAAATGCAGTTTCGGACGGATATGAAAAGGTTTATGACGAGCATATACGTGATATAAAAAAGTTTTATGACAGAGTATCGCTTAAACTGTGCGATAATGAATGCGATCTGCCGACAGATGTGAGAATACGAAACTTCAGGGACGGGACAGAGGACATAGGACTTACCGAACTGCTTTTCAACTTCGGCAGATATTTAATGATTTCATGTTCGAGAGAGGGAACGCAGCCGGCAAATCTTCAGGGAATATGGAATCACAAAGAGCATCCGCCGTGGTTCAGCGGATATACGGCTAATATAAATCTTGAAATGAATTATTGGGCGGCGGAAATGTGCAATTTATCATCATGTCATATGCCGTTACTTAAGATGATTGAGGAATTAAGCGAAGCCGGGGAAAAAACAGCTGAGAAAATATACGGATGCAGAGGGTTTGCGGTGCATCATAACACCGATATATGGAGAAAAACAGATCCGGCGAAGGGGTTGGCGAGATGGGCAATGTGGCCTATGGCAGGCGCATGGCTGTGCAGCCATTTATGGCAGCATTATCTGTATACGGGAGATATTGAATTTCTTAAGGATAAGGCATATCCGATAATCAGAAAAAGCGTTCTGTTTTTTATTGATTATATAATTGAGGACGAAAACGGATATATGGGCACGTGCCCGTCCACATCGCCGGAAAACACTTTTATATATGAAAACGAGAAATGCTTTATTTCAAAAATGAGTACAATGGATATGAGCATCATAAAAGAACTGTTTTTGAATTTTACGGAGATTGTAAAAATATTAAATGTTACAGATGAGCTTGCCGAGAGGACAGAAAAAATCATGCCAAAGCTTTATCCGTTTAAGATTGGGAGTGACGGACGACTTTTGGAGTGGTTTGAGGAATTTGAAGAAGCGGAAAAGGGACACAGACATATATCGCATCTTTACGGAATATATCCGGGAGAAATTATTACGGAAAACGATTCCGATGTTTGGCAGGCGGCATACAGAGCACTTGTGTACAGGCTCGAAAACGGCGGAGGTCACACAGGATGGAGCTGCGGTTGGATTATAAATTTGTTTGCAAAATTTAAAAAAGGAGAATGCGCCAAAAAGTATATTGATGTGCTGATAAGAAAGTCGCTTTATAATAATCTTTTTGACGCACATCCGCCGTTTCAGATAGACGGAAACTTTGCTTTCACATCAGGCGTGGCACAAATGCTGCTGCAAAGCGAAAAAACCGACGGTGGTTATTTACTGCACATTCTGCCGGCAATCCCTCAATCATGGAAAGGCGGAGAGGTAAAGGGATTGTGCGCCAAAGGCGGTTTTGAAGTCGATATTTCATGGCGCAGCGGAGAAAAACCGAAAGTGAGTGTAAATTCAAAGAACGGAAACAAATATACGATTGTGATTAATTAATAGGAGAAAAATAATGGGAATAGACAGATTTGCCGATATTGCGGCGGAGGGAATAGGAGGACGTGCAGAACTTTTGTATGTCCCTGCGCCTGCGACGCATGAAAAAAAGGCGGTTATGCTTGAAAAATCGTCAGAAATACAAATAAAGACGTCAAAGAAAATGAGTACGCGCGGGGAGCTGGCGGCGGAACTTGCAAAAATGCGCGAAAAGTATGCTCCGTTTCTAAAAAATTCAGCACCGAAAATTAATAATGTGAATGAAAGAATAAATCTCGAAAAATTTACTTTAAATGGGGAAACCGTAACAATTCCGCATTACGGAGCACCGCTTGGAAGTGCGATTCAGGTGTATGAAACAGCGTTTATTCTAAATGGGATAGATTCAAAAAAGTCTTATTTTATATGCTTTGACGGAGCGGATTACAAAGCGTCGGTATACATAAACGGCATATGCGCAGGTCAGCACGAGGGCTTTTTTTCACCGTTTGAGTTTGAAATTACACGTCTTGTCACAGACGGTAAAAATACTCTCAGGATTGAGCTTGAAAACGATTTTATCTATATGGGCAGCAAAGATGAAAACGGGGAAACCTTTGAAGGCGATAAACTTTATGCGGCAACGGGTCTGGGTTATGATGACCCGCAAATCGGCTGGCATCATTGTCCGCCGGGGATGGGGATTTACAATAACGTCTATGTTGAAATACGGAACAAACAGCATATAAGCGACATATTTGTAAGAGAGAACGAAATATGGGTTGAGATGAACAATACAGAGTATGTGGCTAAAAATGTTGAATTTGAAATATCCGTCTACGGTCATAATTTTGAACAGACTGTATTTGAAAACCGTAGGTATATTCCGCATACTGTGAAAAAGGTCGGTATGGGAGACAGCCTGACCGAAGCAAGCGTAAAGGCAAACGGAGAATATGCCCAAAATATTTCCATGCCGATGAAAAAAGGGATCAATGTTTATAAAATTCCGTACGAAATAGATAATCATAGAATATGGACATTAGATACGCCATATCTGTATCAGGTACAGATTAAGAGTATAGTCGAAGGCAAAGTGACTGACGAAAAAAGCTGTTCGTTCGGTATAAGGAGCTTTATTCAGGACGTAGAATCGAACCCTAAAGGAATGTTTTATTTAAACGGCGAGAAAATACGTCTGCGCGGTGCAAATACGATGGGATTTTTGCAGCAGTGCGTTTTGAAAAAGGATTTTGAACAGCTTATTGACGATATTTTGCTTGCGAAAATCTGCAACATGAATTTTCTTAGGCTGACACAACGCCCTGTTCAAAAGGAAATATACGATTATTGCGATAAACTCGGTTTGATGACGCAGACAGACTTGCCCTTGTTCGGCTGCATGCGAAGAACAAGGTTTGCAGAGGGTATTCGGCAGGCGGAGGAAATGGAACGGCTTGTAAGAAATCACCCGTGCAACGTATTGAATACGTATATAAACGAACCGTTTCCGAATGCGAACAATGAACCGCACAGGCATCTTACAAGAGATGAGCTGGAGAGCTTTTTTGCTTGTTGTGACAGTATCATAAAACTTAACAATCCGGATAGGGTAATCAAACACGTCGACGGCGATTACGATCCGCCGAGCGAGTCAATGCCGGATAATCACTGCTATCCGATGTGGTACAACGGACACGGAATAGATATAGGCAGACTTCACAAGGGGTATTGGATACCCGTTAAACCGGGCTGGTATTACGGCTGCGGTGAATTTGGAACAGAGGGACTTGATTTTGCTGAGGTAATGCAAAAATATTATCCGGCAGAATGGCTGTCGGAACCGTTTGCACCGCAGAATATTGTAGGCGCTCAAACAGGAATGTTTTATTTGTTTTTTTATGATAAGGGCAGAGATATTTACGATTGGGTGAAAAAAAGCCAGGAATATCAGGCATTTGCAACAAGGGTTATGACGGAAGCGTTCAGACGTGATGCAAGAATGATTTCGACTGCAATTCATCTGTTTATAGACGCATGGCCCGCAGGCTGGATGAAAACGATTATGGACTGCGAGAGAAATCCTAAGCCTGCATATTTTGCTTATAAAAATGCGCTTGAGCCGATTATGCTATCGCTGAGGACAGACAGGCTTACATATTTTGAAGGAGAAACAATTTCCGTTGAATGTTACGTGTGCAACGACACAACAAAAAATGGCATATATAAGCTTGTTTATGAGATTGACGGTATGCGCGGAGAATGCGCTGTGAATGTATCTGCCTGCGATGTAACATATGCTTCAAATGCAGAATTTACCGCAGATAAGGTTGATTACCGGGAAAGTCTTGAACTTAAGGCGATATTGTTTGATGAAAATGATAATGTTATAACATATAACACACTTGAAATTCAGGTGTTTGCAGATACGCAGACCGAGGAAGATAAAAACACTGAGCTTATTTGCAATTTACAGCCGGGAGAATATAGTATAGCCGGGGAAAAGGTTGTTGTAAAACCGTGCGGTATGCTGCCGGTTCATTTTGTAAGCCGCAATACGGGACATCCTGCGGTTGCTGAATTTGACGAAAGGGATTTTTCATATTTTTATAGTAAGAAAGACGATATGATTACCCCTATACTTTATAATACGTTTGAGGCAAACGGATTTACACCGATTTTGACAAGCGGTAATATGGACGAACAGGGCAACTGGCACGAGGTTATGGCATGCGGCGAAAAAATGTATAACGGGAAAAGGTATATTATATGCAATGTAGATTTGCGTCAGGAAAATCCTGTGGCAAAAAGATTCAGACAGAATTTATTAAAGAAAAGATAACGCTGTTTGTATCCGGTCAATAATCCCACGACTAGCATAGTACAGTACAGATATGGTATAATCATTCTAACGAAATCTATGGAGTTGGTTAGAATGGATAAAATAATATCAATTAAAAACAAAGTACGCATAAAGGAGTGGAGCGAAATGGTTAAGGACTGTAGAAGCAGCGGATTGACTGTGCAGCAATGATGCGATGCAAACGGTATGAACATTAAGACATACTACTACCGTCTGAGAAAGGTCAGAGAGGCTCTTTGTGAAGAAACTCACGACATTGTTCAAATCCCTCTCAATACAGGTAATTCGGTCACATCAAGCATTAAAATTAACACCGGAAATCTTAATTTGGAACTTCCTGAAACTATTCCGTCAGCTACGTTAATGCCTACTGAATAATTGCCATTTTTGAAACATTATAAATTCCTAACAGTTTTTGAAACCATGATAAAAAAATTGTAAAAAGAACCTTACCGATTTTTCGTAGGTTCAGTAGTAATACGGACATAGCGAGGAAGTGGGGTCTGCGGAAAAAGTTGTGTAAGCAATATCTGACAACACTCGACAAGGCGAAAATTACAGGTATAAGCTTAATATAATCTGTCAATAATAACTATTGGCTTTTACCGCTTGACAGGATACGGCAATACTGAGGAGCAACCGGAGCGGTCATGCGGATTTTGCACTGAAACGGGCGGTTCATCCGCTCGTTTCGCCCGTTTTAGGGAAAACCAATGCGTTAAACCTCGGGGTTCGGGGCAGAGCCCCGTTTATGCTGTTTTCTCATCGTGCATGATTTCAAGCTGACGGATAACAATATCCCAGTTCTTGTATCGCTGCGTCCACTTTTTAGTAATGTTTTGTGATGTAAGATACAGCATTTTTCTCAGAGAATCATCATTAGGGAATACAGATTTTGTCTTTGTGACCTTTCTGAATTGGCGATTCAATCCCTCAATAATATTTGTCGTGTATATTATCTTCCGTATCTCAACAGGATATGCAAAGAATGTAGATAATATATCCCAATTATCTTCCCATGACTTAACTGCTGATGGATACTGCGACTGCCATTTTTATTTGAACTCAATCAGCTTTTCCATAGCAGCTTCTTCATTCAGCGCACCATAAACAAGCTTCAGATCAGCGGTAAATTCTTTAATATGCTTGTATGAAACAAACCTACTTGATGAACGTATCTGATGAATAATACACCTCTGTATTCCTGCAAACGGATATACCGCATTGATAGCTTCTCTAAATCCGGAAAGCCCGTCAACACAGAATAAATCTACGTTTTTCACACCTCTGCTCTTAAGCTCATTCAATACACCAAGCCAGAATTTACTGCTTTCATTAGCTCCTACCCATATGCCTAAAATATCCTTGTAGCCTTCTGCATTTACACCTAATACAACATAAGCCGCCTTAGTGATAATCTGATGGTTTTCACGCAGCTTGTAATGAATAGCATCCATAAAGATAAACGGATAGTATTCTTCAAGAGGTCTGTTCTGCCATTCATTGACTTCCGGCAATATTTTCTCGTTGATTTTGGATACAAGCTCTGATGATATATCAATATTGTATAAATCCTTTATCTGTTCCTGAATATCACGGGTATGCTATCCCGGTAGCGTCCGTGCCTCGTACTGCCGACTGCTCTGCCAATGCATTTGTCAAGTCGGATAAGTTTTTGATTTTATTTCCGCTGTAATTCACAAATCCGTATAATCCGCACATTTACATATCCTCGCTTTCTGTTGTGATTTCGTTTACATAGAGCCTTTTTTCTTTCAGGTAATCAATAAGTTCCGGCTTGTTCGGCGGAATACGTCCCACAAAGTCAAGCCATGACATTTCTTCAATTTCCCTGTCTGTCATGTTAATGGCACATCGGCAGATTTCATCAGCCAATTGCAATGCGGCAATAAATGTTGTGTATCGCAGTGTACCCCGGAACAGCCGAAACTCAATTGTACCGAAATTTTCGAGATTCACAGCTACATATCTGCCCAATCGCTTGTCCTTTGCCTTTTTGTAGGTTTCTTCGGTCGTATTTGAAATAGTCGCATACTTTGCGGCCCACTGTTCGAGATTGCCTTTTGTTCTTCTGCTGAACTTCACAAGCTCGTTCCAGTGCTTTTCAACAAAGAATACAACTCTGCCGATTTTCTGCTCCTGTTCATCATAACGCTTGCCGAATGCCGTGCGTGAACAGTGTATATGCAATCCGCATGTAGATGTGTTGTGGGAGCGGTATTCCATTTGAACCGCTTTCTCAAAAACCTCCTGCCAGTTCATGTTATTCATGTGATAATCAAGGCTCATGGGATGAGATACGATTTCAAATCCCTCGTTAATGCTGCCGTCATGCTTGCAGTAGATACGTTCGTTCGGGAAATTTGCAATGTCGAGTAGTTTCTGCGCATTTTCAAAAAATTCACCGCCTTTGTCAATCTCAAGTTCTACTCCCATAAACAAATTACCCGAACCGTAGAAAATCGGTTCGGGCTTATATCCGTAATTTTTAATTGACTTGTTTTTTAGTTTCTCGAAGCATTCGCTGCAATACGGGTAATCGTCATCATCATAGTAATATGCGTCTTCGGTATGTATCAGCCGTCCGCATTCCTCACAGGAGCAGTAGCTGTATTCGTAGCAATGTTGGCATAATACGGTGTTTGAATCTCCCTGTGCACTTTCTCTCCAAATCCTGTCACCGCAGTTTTCACAGATAACGGTGCTGTCGTTAAAACAATCTCCGCACATCGTATGACCGTCAAAGGTATACGTATTCTCATTATCGAGCATAGCTCCGCATTCGGAGCAAAATATTTTGTTTTAGTTCATTGTAATAATCCTTTCTTGTTTAATATTCGATGTTTAAAAGCATTTCGGAATATATCGTGTTGTCTATCACGAAAACCTTTGCTGTGACCGGATGGTCGGTATTAAAGATATATTCCTTGCTGTACTCCGGAATTTCCTGAGTGTGTTTTATCCTCTGCCTGCCTTTATCACAGGACAAATAAAAAAGAAGGTGTTGAAAAACGAATTTGTTTTGCAACACCTTCTTTAGGGGCTTTAGAAAAATAGTGCAGAATGGACAAACTGAGTCCCGAAGTCGTATGTGTATACGTCGAGAGGCGAAGTTTGTTCATAGCATAAAGCAATATTTAATTTTCGAAATTCGTTTTCAAACGAATTTCTACATCTGTTTTAATTCATTTTGTGCATTTGGGTGTTCTTGCTTATACCGGAGTATCTGTATTTTCTTGCTTTATGCGGTCTGTGCATTTTGCTAAAGCCCCTTCATTTTACATATGAGATTCCACATGATTAGTTGCAGAATAGGCGGTATTCTTCTGCTGACGCCGCTTGATATGAAAAGTTTGTTTTTAAACATGTGACTTACCTCCGCAAATTCCGGCAAGAGCCATACCTTCTTCCGTAAATCCCCATGGCCTGAAATTTTTTGCGTATTCCTCCGACAGTATGCAGTGATACCCGGAAAGCAGAAGAGGTATACTGATTTTATCTTTTACATAATTGCTGACAGCGGTTAGCATTCTTCTTACGCCGGTATCGGTTTCTTTGTAATATTCGAGATTCATATAGCTGTGCATTACCTCAAAATATACGCTTCCGTCCGCGTATTGAAAATATCCGCCGGCTGTCATATCGCTTGTATCTCCGTCTTCGAGCAGACCGTATCTTATGTTTCGGTCGCCGACGTCCAAAAACTCTATCTCTGTCAATACAAACGGTCCGTCAAAAAAGCAATTCGTTTTGAATTTGTCACATACAATATCGCCTTTTTCAAACGGGGTAGGAAAATTAAAGAAAAATCCGTCGAATACACCGTAATATATGTCGTATTCCTCAGCATACAGCTTATTCGGCAAAATGTCAATCAGTTTCATATTCGTTGTAAATTCCGCAGTAATGTTGTTCTCGTCACTGTTCGGAGTGCATTTGACACACTTCAAGAATACAACATCGTCTTCAAGCTCTATCGAGTTTTTCAGACTGTCAAATGATGAATATACAGTATTGTCTTCAAAATCATCGCCGTTGTTGTATATGTATATCAGACGATAAACGCTGTCTTTGCCATTAAAAAACGTGTCGATGAATTTGTTCTGCAAAGAAATGTATTTTCCTAAAAATTCATGCAGACTTTTCTGCGGTACGGTATTAAACCGCTTTTTTACTTCACAATCCGGCATGGTACGGATTATTTCTTTAAAGGCTTCCTGCTTTTCCGGTATGCTTATGAGCCTGCATTGATACACAAGCCATGCTGCTTCAAGGGGTGTAAATTTGTAATTGATTTTTTCGAGATATTCCCGTATATCGTTTGAATTAATAAACGATGTGATTTTCATTGTTGCACCAACTTTCTTAATATTTGTTTAATTTGCTGTTTTCGGCTATGTTGCTTTCATGTTTTTGCTTCCCTCCTTTTTTGTAAAAATGCCCGGTATGCACAAATATATTATATATTTGGAAACTGCGATTACCCGAAAAATCGGTACGTATTTGTTTTTAAATATATATTATATCTGTGGCGACAGCCAAAAATATAACAAAGGAGAAATGAAACAATGGAAAACAAAATGACTTGTGTAGCATGCGGAGAAGCATTGACGGGGGAAATGCACAAAAGCTATTTGGAATACCTGTATTGCCCTAAATGCATGGAAGATGTATCGTGTGATTGCTGCGGCAAAAAAGTATGGAAGATTGTAGCTGCGCGGGATGATAATATAACGTTGTGTTTTGATTGTTATCGGCGCTCATATTTGAGCTGCGAAGAATGCGGACGTATTATCTTAAAAAAAGACGCTGTCTATTTTGATGACTGCGATTATCCGTATTGCCGGGAATGTCATGAGCGTGTCGGAGAAAGTACCATAAAGGAACTTTAGCAAAATGCACAGACCGCATAAAGCAATAGAATGCCGATATGCCGGTATAAGTGAGAAGACCCAAATGTACAAAATGAATTAAAACAGATGTTGAAATTCGTTCGAGAACGAATTTCTAAAATAAATATTGCTTTA
>CAKVOK010000012.1 GCA_934792465.1 uncultured Clostridia bacterium
AATTTTTTCGTTGTGGTTCCAAAAGCTGTTAAAAATTTACAATGATTCAAAAATGGCAATTGTTCAGTAGACATTAAATTAAGAACAAGGTACGGATAATTTCGTGAAAGCGAATTTGTCCGTACCTTGTTTTTAGTACATTTAATTTTACATAAAATATGAAATTGCACACTCTTATAAATTATGCACTGTCGGAATTGTTACTGTCACCGTTGTTTTATTGTTTGAGGCAGATATAAAGCAACCGTATTGTTCACCGAATATGAGTTTGATTCGCTTGTTCACATTCCGCAGTCCTATATGCTTTCCGGAGGGAATGTCATCGGAATTTATGCTGTCATTAATTTGCTTCAGCCGTTCATCGCTGATTTCGGCTCCGAAATTAGATATTTCAAATACAATATCATTGTTTCTTTTAAATATATCAATTTTAATTACACCGGTTTGCCCGGAAGCGGTGATTATCGGTTTTATTCCATGAGATATAGAATTTTCAACAATCGGCTGGAGAGAAAACTTCATCGTATAGCACTTGGCAATATCAGGGTCGATATTCCACTCCGCAGAAAGTCGGTTGTCGAACATTATTCTTTGCAAATCAATGTACTTTTGAGTGTATTCCGCCTCTTTTTCGATAGGAACCATGTATATTGAGGTGTCGAGAGTCAGAGTCAGCAACTCGCTTAATTTTATTATTATCTGAGATGTTATATTTTCCACACCGTAATCTTTTAAAAGGTGCATATGCAGCGTATTAAGCACGTTAAAAAGAAAATGCGGAGTAAGCTGCGTCTGGAGAACGTCCAGCTGTAAATTGCGGAGGTTGAGCGAGGCGGAAATGAATTTATCCTCCAAAACATGGTTATTGTCTATCAAATTAAGAATATTCGTTGAAATATATGTAATTTCGTTTGTAACTTCTCCGGAATATTCACCTTTGTTATTAACGCTGTTTATATCAAGCATAAGATTATCTATAATTTTGTATGCTTTAAGAGAAAGCGCTGCTGCAAAAATTAAAGCGAGTATTACAGAGGTCAATGTTATCGCAAGAAGTATTGTGACAAAGGATTTTACGGGCAAAACGTTTTCACGCACGCAAAGCGCAATTGTTGTATTATCTGCCTTTCCGATAAAAGTGAAAATGCCGCGGCTGTATGTGTCGATGTATTTTTTTTCTGACAAAATCTTATCATCATATGATACAGATATTTTCTTTCCGCAAAGCGAAATTTCATTGCCTACGGGGTCGGTTAAGGTAATTGACAAATCGGTTTGCGAATGCGAGGTATAAATATTTGAAATTGCCGCCGCATTTATTCTGAATACAATCATACCGCTTGATGTGTTGTTTTCATAAAAGTTGTAGCAGAGATAAAAATCGTTTGTATTGTCGCCGCATGAAACGAAGCTGTACAGGCTTGAATCCGTATCGTGTGAAATCCAAACGGGTTTGCTGATTTTTTCCATGTAATTATTGCCCTGCGGACTTAAGATGTATCCGCAGGATTTGGAATATATGGAAACGGATTTTATATATTTTGAACTGCCCGTATATGTGCAGGCTGATTCGTAATTGTCAAGCAAATTATCCTTTAATATTGAATTAAGCGTATGAATATCACTGACCTGCATAAATGCCTGCACCGAATTTTTAACAACGAGAGAATGGTATATGGTGGAGGTTTCGTCAATAATAAACTCCACATCGTTTTGTAAAAATGAAAATGACTGATTTATATTATTTGAAACCCTGTACATCATGTTGTTGTAAAAATATGTGAAAAACACAACGGTTATTATAAGCATCAAAATCATTATAACAGCAAGAAACATCTTAAGATACTGAAAAAATATACTGTTCCACTTGTAACGCTTAATCGTTTCCCATGAGGTGATTATACTGTCAAATATCTTTGTCTTCATAGCTGTCAGTCCTTATTCGTATTGCTGTAATGCTTTCGGTATTCGTTTGGAGTCATTTTGAATTTCTTTTTGAACTTATCAAGGAAATTTCCTATATGATTATATCCTACCGCATAACATATTTCCGCTATCATCATGTTTGTGCGGACAAGAAGCTCCGCAGCATGCTCAAGCCGTATATTTGTAAGTGTTTTTATAAAATTTGTACCTGTTTCTTTTTTGAAAAATGCGCTGAAATAAGCCGGAGCCATAAATGCCTGCTCCGCAACCAGCGACAGTGAAATATTTTCCATATAGTGGCTGTTCATATACTCAAGCACTTTAGTAATGTCGTTTGCGGAATTTACATCGCTGAATTCTTCGGGATACGAGGTGTCTATAGCGGCATAAGGATTTTTCCATGAACGCTGAGATATATCCTCAATATCCATATTCAGCAGAGATTTTGTATTGGCCGTTATCTGCGATTTAAAATTCGAAATTATAAAATCCGTATTCTGATTTTCCTTCAGCAGAATCATCCACGAAAAATTGCCAAACGAATAATTGGCAATTGAGTAATACGCATATTCGTCCTCAAAGCGGAACATATTTCCTATTGCATTGTAAAGCTGTATTATCGTATGCTGCCACACCGTATTTATATAAGTATTGAAACCGCATATGTGAAAATGTACAATATAACAAGGATTTTTCAGAACAGAATCCGCAATGTGCAGTTTCTCAAATCCTTCACAAAGCTTGCTTGCGGAATTGATATATCCGCATAAGAGGTTCGAGAAAAACTCAAGTCTGTCATTGTTGCTTGGGTTAAAACCGTAATGCTGTTTGATTTCAAGTTCGTTGCATATTTTTACGAGAAGTGCTTGAAATTTGGCATAATCTATAGGTTTTGTTATATAATCAACAACATTCTTGTGCGAAACAGCCTCCTTTGCATATTCAAAATTGCGGTATGCACTTATAAGGATAACCTTGATGTCGGGGAATTGTTCCTCACATATTTTGCAAAGCTTCAGACCGTCCATGCATGACATGGCAATATCCGTAACCACCAAATCCACATTATGCTGTTTTATATGCTCGATTGCCTGAATTCCGTCCGAATAAATTCCGGACAAGCTGTAGCCGAGTTTTTCCCATGGCAGTATTTCGGACAATAACTTTATAGACGCAATGTCATCATCAACAAGAATAACGTTTAGCATTATATAACCTCCCTTGGTTTGCGAACCGAATATTTGCAATTATACCGCTTTAATATATAGTATAACACAAATTCGGCCTATTTTCAATAGACAACGGAGAAAACATAAAAAAACAAAATATTTTCACTAAAAAAAGAAGATGAATTCGTGCAGCAAGAATACACTTTTTTGGACGATACATCAAATAGTTCTTAAAAAAACGAATTGAAGAAAATGCGGTTTTGTGCTATAATTAGTGTAGGTGTCTTGTGAAGAACGAAACAGTTCGAATTTGCATGAGATGCGAATTCTGTCAAATATATACGGGAAGGATAATTACTATGAGAAATATCAGAATAAACGAAGCTGAAAGTATTTTTGAACCCTTTTGGGACAGCGGAGATTCGTATCCGGACAATCATAAATACTCTTGCCTGAAAAACTATGAGGTGGATGCCGAGGAAAAAGGCAGCGTCGGAACGGCGTGGATGTGTGTATCAGTAAACGTGAACGGCGGATGCAGCGTATCTATGAAAAGAAATGCATCGCTTGATGTTTCGGAATATGATATTTTCAGATTTTTCGGTGCAGTATCAGGCAAGCTTAAGTTTATTATAAATATTGTTATTGACGGAAAGAAACAGAAAGTAATAGAAAGTATGGGGCATGACAGCTCCATGGAATATAACGGTGAAATAAAAGGCAAAAGTATCTCGGAAATAGAATTTATATTTGAAAACAATACCGCCGATACATTTGAGGCAAAGCTTTTGTGGCTCGGACTTTCAAATAAGGCAAAGGAAGCGGAAATGCTTGCACGAAAGACACCGTATGACGCACAATGGGAGGGGTGCTTCAGAGATGAACCTGAAATAATTCCTCAGGACGCAATATACTTCGATGAAAATGAATTGCAAGATTTACGCAAAAAGCTTTCAAAGGAGCCTTTTTTATCAATGTATGAGATACTGCGAAAAGAAGCGCGGGACGCTATTGATATTGTGCCTGAAAATGAAATAGGCACATATGTTATCAAGCAGTTTGTAAGATTTTTAAGAACACGTGATGTAGGACGGGTAAATCTCGTTGACAAGATGAAAAAACTTGCTTTTGTGGGGATCGTGGATAATAATATGCAGATGTGCCGCCTTGCTTGCAGAATGGCGCTTTCGGTATGCCATTGCACATATTTCTGCGAAAGTATAATGGGCGTATTCCCCGGAGCGACGTGGCATCACCGCTCATTTACCGAAGAGGATATATGCAAATCACTTGTTAAGGTGCTTGACTGGTGCGGAGGATTGCTTACTTGGCACGGAAAAAATATAATATATGATTCAATAATAATGAAAGGACTCCCGAGATTGGACGCCGATATTAAGACGATGGATTACATATGGTATATGAATCAGGGGACGGCGTTCGTATCAAGCCTTGTAATAATCCTGATAGCTCTTGCAAAACGCTATCCGAGATATGCAATACGTATAGACGAGGCAGAGCGTGATATGCTGAAAATGTGGGATAATTACATACTGCCGGACGGTGGAGCGGCAGAGGGGCCGGAATATTGGAATTTTACGATTTCGCAGATGATAGAAGCACTGTATCTTCTGGCAAGATATAAAAACAGCGATGTCGGCGAATATACTCCGGAAAGTGTGAAACGCACGGCAAAATATGCTATGGCAATTCTCTCTGACAACGGTGACAGATATGTGCCGATAAATGACGCTCATATCGACCATTTGCTATCCGGAATCGTAATGAATTTTCTGGCTGACGCATTGCCGGACGGGATATGGAAAGCCAGAGCAAACAGAGCACTTGGGGAAAAGCCCGAAACGACGGAAAGACTTATAGAATTCTTAATTTTTGCAAAAGAAAGAGAATGTGATTGCAATGCTGAGCCGAATGAGTTTATAAGCCTGCCGTATGCAGGGATAACGGCTCTGCACAGAAAAACCGAGGATTGCGGGAAAATAAGCCTGTATGCCGTGAGCGGAGCTGTAACCTTCGGACACGGACACGGCGACAAGGGTTCGTTTGTAATAGAAGTTGACGGAAGTCCGATGATAATAGACAGGGGGATTTGCGGATATGAAAATCCGCTTGTAAACAAGCTCTCGAAATCAGAGTATCACAATACGCTTTGTGCCGTATCGGAAACGGGTTTTAAATCGCAGTCGATAGATGATGATAAGTTTTCGGCTGCCGTGACTTTATCGGAATACCGGAATGGTGTTTTAAGCTACGAAACCGATACAACGGCGTCATGGAACGGTATATTTGAATATAATACCAGAAAAATAGAATCAAATGACGCTCATGTATATCTGATTACAGACAATTTCAAAACCGCAGACGGCGAAGAAGTATGCTTTATATTGAATACGAATGATGAAGCGGAGATTGATGAAGACGGTATTTATATAAGAAATGATAAGTATGAGATACGCATATCCTCTGCCGGGTGCGAGGCATATAAGACTGTTGCGGAAGAATGCCTGCAAGACGGCATGGGTGACAGGGTAAACCGAATTTGTATGTATTACAGAGATACGGATATAATTAAAACAAAATTGGAAATAAAAAAGCTTTAGGAGAAGATGTAATATGATAACAAACAGTATGATTACCGAAAAAATCAAACGTAACATAAAAAATATAGGTGCTGATTTAAGGGAATATCCGGCACAGGGGAACGGTATATATTTTACGGATAGGGATAAACGCCTGAAGCTTGGCCATATATTTAATTGGACTCAGTCATTTTTTACGGGTATGGCATACTGGGCTTATGTTGACACCGGAGACAGGGAAATACTTGATTGGATGCTGTCTTTTGAACAAATCTATTACGATAAGGTGTTTAAAACTCCTTTGGAAACAATGCACGACCTTGGATTTTTATACATACCTTATGCGGTCGCGCTGTACAAGCTTACCGGCAGCGAACGCATGAAAGACATGGGAATAAAGGCGGCGGACGAGCTTGCAAAACGCTTCAATCCAAAGGGTGATTATATCAGAGCATGGGGACGAATGGACTATAAGACACCCGAATATGTTGATCCGGAGCTTGCAAAAGACCACTTTTTTACGGAAAGCAAGGGACTTGCAATAATAGATTGCATGATGAATATTCCTCTGCTGTTTTGGGCAGGGAAAGTGACAGGAAGCAGGTTTTATGAAAGAATTGCAATGGCTCATGCCGATACTACGATGAAATATTTTATAAGAGAGGATTTTTCCGTAAAACATTCATACGTATTCAGTGAGGAAACAGGAGAGCCTATCGGAGAAAAAGCATATTGCGGGTATGGGATAGGTTCGTATTGGGCAAGAGGAACGGCATGGGCAATTTACGGATTTATGTGTGCGTATAAATATACGAAAGAGGAAAAATATCTGGATTTATCGAAAAAACTGCTTGACAGATTTATGGAGGAATGTCACGGTGATATTCCGGTATGGGACTTCAGACTGCCGGATAACGAGCCGAAGAAAAAAGATACATCAGCACTTGCGATTGTGCTTTCTGCGGTGAATGAGCTTATAAAAACAGAAAAGTCGGATAAGCTTGAGAAATTTAGGACGGAAATGACTGAAAAGCTCATGAATTATATTGATATATCGGCAGAAACGGACGGATTGATGAAAGGACAGAACGGTGAAGACGTATACGCAGTATACGGGGATTATTACCTTGTTGAATATCTGTTCGGCAGAAAGTATCCCGATGCTGTGATTTGGTAAATAATAATGAAACGGAGGCATTATCAAATGAAAAAAATAATTTCTTTTGCAGCGGCAGCAGCACTCTTTTTCAATTGTATTACCGTTATGCCGGCATCATATGCGGCAGCTCAAGAATTACCGAATCTTGAAGATACGGAGAATACGGCAGTTCCGGAAAATCTTATTCCGAAATCGGATGATGAACAGGCATGGCGTCCCAGATGGATAAGAAATACAGCCGGCAGAAATTCCGCAAATATTCAAAATATTGCGGATATAAACAAATGGAATCAGGCGCATGGCGCAGCGTCGGACTATGTTATATATGTAGACGAAGGAAAAACCACTGCGCCTGCCGCAACATTGGGATATGACGGAATTTTGATGAAGACGGATTTCGGATTTGAAGCCGGTAAGACATATTGTGTATCTCTGCGTGCGAAGCTTGCGGATAAGTCGCTGAAAAAAACAAACGGAACGGAAGTGCCTTATCCGAGCGGAGAGAACCGTGCAAGTGTGGGCATTTCGATAACAAACGAAACCGCCGATTCAATATCATATACGAAAGAGTACGGCAAAAACGGCATGACGCTCGGAAATGATTATGCTGATTTTAAAGGCACGATTAAGCTTGCTGATAAGTATAACAACAACGGACCTCATAAATTTATTATCGGATTTCCGGCAGGGTATTCTGCCGGCAGCGCAATTATGCTTGATACAACCGAACAGGATTCTATATATGTTGCACCGGAACAGGCGAGTCGGATTGCAAATACGATTGTTTCCGGCACAAATAAGGTTGTAAAGGGGAAAAGCATAGAGCTTAAGTCCGAAGTTTTGAATCAGCTTGGTATTACGGGATGTCTTGACCAAAGTGTGTCATGGTATGTTACAAACAAGGATAAAACAAAAATAGAAAGCGGATTTACGATAGCGGATAACGGAGAAACGATAACAATATCTCCAGGAGAGAATGTTGAGGACGGCGCATATGCCGTTGTTGCACACTCGGCAAAATACGGTTTGACAAAAACACAGTATATTTTTGTTGCAAGCAGTGATTATAAGGATACACTTCGTCCCGAAATGAATGAAAATATGATTCCGAAATCATTTGACGAGCCATATTCAAGACCGAGATGGTTCAGATCGGCTATAGAACGTAACGGTGACGGAAGAATAAATTATATTACTGATGAAGGGGTCTGGAACGATAAGCTCGGTGCTTCGAAAAGCACGGCAATTTATGTGTGCAAAGGGAAAACAACAAATCCAAGTGTATATACGGGCTACGACGGAATTATTCTTAAAGACAAGCTGAGCTTTGAATCCGGCAAGTCATATTGCGTGTCGCTTAAGGCGAAGCTTGCGGACAAGAGTCTGCATACGGATACATATCCGGCAGGGGAAAATACAGCTGCCATAGGCGTTGCAATAACAAACGAGACTTACGGCTCAACATCATATACGAAGGAATACGGCGATGGCGGAATGGAGCTTGATTCCGAATATAAGGACTATAAGGGTACAATTCTCGTAAATGAAAAGTATAATAATAACGGGAAACATATATTTGTTATAGGTTATCCGGCGGGATATGCCGAGGGCAGCGCAATGTCGATAGATACATTGGGAAACGACTCGGTTTACATAGCGCCGGAGCAGGCATATGAGCTTCAAATCACAGGCGAAAACGATAAACACGCAGTTAAAACGGGCGACACATTAAACCTTGAGGCACATATGCTGAATCAGATAGGAATTGAAGGCAATTTAAAACAAGATTTTCGGTGGCATGTAATGGATAAGGCAAGAGAAAGGTTTATTTCGGATATTACGGTTACACCGAGCGAAAACGGGAAAAATGCTGTTGTCACGGTTGGAGATGATGTTGCTCCGGGCATATATGATATTGTTGTAAGTTCTGCGGCAAACGATTTTGTAAGCGGATATGAAATTACGGTATCACGTTCCGACTACATAATTTATGTGGATGCAAAAAACGGAAATGACTTAAACAGCGGCATGAAGGAAGAACCGCTTGCAACGCTTGCGGGTGCAAAAAACAAGGTTCGAAGCATTAAAAATTTATATAAAGACAGAAATATTACGGTTGAATTTGCCGAGGGTATATATAGGTTTGCAGCAGGAGTTGTGTTCGACTCACAGGACAGCGGAACAGAGTCGGAGAAAATAAAGTATACCGCTGCTCCGGGTGCGAGGGTGGAATTCAGCGGAGCGGTTGATATTGATATATCAAATGCCGAAAAGGTTACCGATGAGGCAATACTCAGCAGACTTTATCCGGAAGTAAGGGACAAGGTAGTGTGTGTAAATATAGCAAGTCAATTTCCGTATGAACTGAAAAACGAAGAAAAGCATACGGTGCTGACAGATCATATTTACAAGAACAGAGAAAACGTAGAGCTGTTTGACGGTGATGTGCGCCGTCCGCTTGCAGAATGGCCTAACGGCGATGATAATTATGTAAGGTATAAGGAAGCGTCATCGGACAATTCGTTTATATATGCGGATTCCGAAATTCCGTCACGCTGGACGAAGGCAAAGGATTTCTGGGTCGGAGGATATTTGACATGGGATTACCGATATACAAGACATTTTGTAACATCCGTGGATCCGTCCGAAAAGAAAATAACGTTGGAAATGCCCGAAAGCTCGGCATATTATCTCGGGCAGCAATCAATATTGCAAAAAATCTCACAGCGATGGAAAGCATATAATCTGCTTGAGGAAATAGATGTTCCGGGTGAATGGTATTTGGACAGAGATACAATGAATCTCTATTATTATAAACCGGAAAACGGAAGCAGTAAGCTTGAAATGTCATCGCTTTATCATAACATGATAGAGCTGAACAATGCAAGATATATAAGCTTTAACGGCATAACATTTACAAAATCCAGAACAAGAGCAATAGTGTCGATAGACAGCAGAGATATTGATATTACAAACTGCACGTTTACGAACCTCGGTTCGGATGCTGTATACACCACGGGAACAAAGCTTGCCGAAACCGATAAAAATTACTGGCAAAGACAGAGAGCAGATGCTTCGTACAATTTCCGTATCGAGAATAATGTTATTTCGAATATAGGAGGAGTTGCGGCGCAGATAGACGGCGGAAATGTCGATAGTCTTACTCCGTCTGGAAATACATTTAAAAACAATATTGTTTACAGGTGTTCAATGTATAAAAAGTATGAGGACGCTATATGGTCGCTCGGCTGCGGAAACGAAATTTCACATAATGATATAAGCTGTTTGCCATATCAGGCAATAAGGCTTATGGGGAATGACCATAAGGTAATGTATAATGAAATATATAATACGTGCCGTGAATCCGAAGACTGCGGTGTGATATATGCCGGAAGAAACACAATAGCGCGAGGACATGAAATTGCTTATAACTATATACATGAGGGCAATTCGGTAAACAGCATAGTCAGCAGAGCGTTCAATGTGGGAATTTATTTTGATGACAGGCAGTGCGGAGAATGGGCGCACCACAATATTATCAGGGGCGTAAATGTAGGCATGTTCGGCGAAGGTGTTGATAACACGGTTGAATATAATACAATTATCGATACGGGGACATTTCTGAAACTTCAGCCGAAAGGAATTGCCTCAAATACAAACGATGATTCACAGACATTCGGCGGATATATATACGATACCGGCTTATATTATAAGGCTTACCCGAATTTGGAAACCGCAATAAATAATCCGACTGCAAGAGATACCAAAAAGCTTACGAAGGCTATAGGCAATTACGGTGTAAATTCGGGAAATGAAGGGCTTGCCTCGGACGGATATTTCGCCGCAATAACAAAAAGCGGAAACGTTCAGGTAAATTCCTGCGAAGATTTTGTTGATGCCGAGAAAGGCGACTACCGTATGAAGGCGGAAAGCAGCACAGCTCAGTCATATCCGAATTTGCTTAATTCATCAAATTTTGATATTAATACAATCGGACTCGAAACAAAAGTAAACATGGGAAAGCAATTTAAGCTTACCGCACCTCTCGGAACAGTTAAAAAGACCGGTAAGGTATACTTTGCATGGGAAGATGCATTCGGAGCAACGGGCTATAAGCTGAAAGTGGCAAAGGATGCGGAATTTAATAATGTGGTATATGAAACAACAGTGCCGTATGCGTGGGCGGAAGCGGAAATTGCCGATGCAGGCTGCAAATATTATTGGCGGGTTACAGCTGTAAATTCATCGTATGAGTCGGCAGAGGAATGGACATCAGACATAGGAAGCTTCTTTTACGGAATTATAAATTTAAACGATACGGTAAGAACGGATTCTGAAAACAAGGTTACAGTAAACACAGTACTTTCGGGGGATTATGAAAAAGAAGCGTATGTATATTTTGCGGCATATGATGAAAGCGGAAAGCTTTTGAATATAACGCAGCAGATATGCAAATTGGGCACAGATACGTTCAGGCTTTCGCAGAATTTTGATGCATCGGCACAAACGGTCGCTGTTTATGTATGGGACAAAAATGAAAATCCGCTTGTTAAAGAGCAAAAATTGAGTAAACAGAAACAGTAAGAAAGGAAATGAAACGCAAAGATGAAAAAAATATATTCGCTTATAACAGCTGCGGCAATTGCCGTAAGTATGCTGCCTGCAACGATTGCATTTGCCGATGGTGAATTGTATACGGACTATGTTCCTGCGGAAGAGATTCCGGCAAATATTATACCTGTAGATGATACAAATTCACCAACAAGAACATATGCACAGAAAATCATCAGGAATACAACGGATCTCAACTATGAATGGAGTCAAACATGGTCATCGGAATCAGGTTTTTACGATGGCGCAACCGTATATGCGGAGAATATAATATCGGCGAATCCTTCTGCCGGTATTTACGGTCTTGTATTTAAGGACGTTGTGAATTTCGAGCCTGATACCTCATATGTTTTTAGGGTCAAGCTAAAATCAACGGGAACGGAGGACGTAAGAGTAACTGCCACTCTCTCGAACGAAAGAGCAGATACTGTTGCATTTGCTAAAGAATACGGGGAAGAGGGCAAGCTTATCGGAAATGAATTGGAGGAATTTGCAGCCACTTTGGTTCCGGCGGAGGGATTTTCAAATGAATCCGGTAAAACGCAATCGCTGATACTCGGGTTTGCGTCCGGAACAAAGGCAGGAGCGGCATTTTACATTGATATGAAAGAAAAAGATTCTGTTTACCTTGCACCGGAAAGAGAGCATGATATAAAAACGGAAGTGGTTTCGGATTCTCTTGATGTTTGCCAAGGCGGAAAATTCAATGTAAAAGCGGCCGTACTGAATCAGGCAGGTTCGGCAGGTAATTTGAAACAGCATTTTACATGGAAAGTGCTGAACGAGGATAAAACGGCAGAGGCCGTCGGTTTCAGCATAGAGGGGGACGGTACGGACACTGCGGTTATATCTGCTGCGGACGATACGCCGACAGGCACATATAACGTTGTTGCAATTTCGGACGATTACGAAGGCTTTATAAAGACTGCAAAGATTAATCTCAGCAAAAAAAGAATAAATGATATTCCGTTTAATTCGGAAACGGGTGATATTCCCAATCTTATTCTTGTTCCGAATGCAAGTGCATTTGCCGTGCGAACAGATAAAAACCAAATCCATGCGGAAGCAAAAGATAATTATTATACGGTAAGTGCCGTTTCTGATATAGAAAGTGCCAACAACATGAGCATGGAGGGACTTAGGATTCAGACTGTCTTAAACAAAGGTTTTGCTTCGGATTTTCAATTTACACCGGGCAAATCATATGCGGTAAGTGCAAAAGTAAGAAAATCCGAATCAAGCACAGTGAATGAAGTATATTTCAATATTGCATTGGGACAAGGTACGGAGGAATCCTTTGCATATACCGCACAATACGGTGATAAGGGAATGCTTCTTTCGGATAAATGGCAGGACTGCAAGGCAATAATAACAGTACCGGAGGACTATGATGCTTCTTCAAATAAAAAACTGTTTTATCTGGGTATGCCGAACGGCACGGCTCAGGGAGCGGCATTCGATATAGAATATTCGGTATATATCGGAGAAAGCAGCATTTCCAAATTTGAATGCCGAATCGAAGGTGATACGGATATTCTTACACAAGACAACAGCCTGACGTTCTTTTCGGGATTGACAAATCAGATAGGTGTAGCGGCAGCCGACAGCGAAACAGAAAGATACATTATCAATTCGGAAAGAAACGACTATGTAACTGATTTTCTGACGGAAACGGACGGCAACAAATGCACCGTATCGGCAGATGCGTTGAGCAAGGCAGGGGAATACTATTTCGTTGCGGAAACAACGGCAGACGGTAAGCTTGTGAGAGCAAGCGTACCGTTCACGGTTGAAAAACCGTCCGTGTCGGAATCAATCGCACATATTATTAACTCCGCTTCGGCAGAAGAAATCGAGCTGAACATAAAAAAATACATAAATGCACTCGGAATTAATTTCATTGATGCAGATAAGTATGACGCTGCTCAGACGGCGAAGCTTATCAAAGCAAGAGTAAATGTTGCACCTATTGAGGAAAATAATGAGGAAGAACTTAAAGCACTGCTGAAAAAAGCAACGGTGATTTCCCTTTATACGGCAAATCCGGAAAATGTAAAGCTTTATAACGATAACGGAACGTTTAAATATGCGGATGAGATAGCGTTAGAGAGTATAGATTCCGACGGTGTGACAATTTACGATATTTTCAAGACGGCAGCTTCAAATGATGCAAGAAAGGATATTCAAAACGGACTGTCGGGTAAAAGCTATGATTCGATTGACGAATTTGAAAAAGCATTTGCAATTTCGGTTATACTGAATACTCTTTATAAACCTGAAGTAGGAGGAAGCGGATATGTAGAAAAGCTTCTGACGGATAAAAATGCAAAATATACGGAACTTGAATCAAGTGCATATATTAATGCACAGGATAAGTCGAAGTATAATCTTGAGCTTGCAAGAAAATTGTTTACAAAGGCGGAACTTGAACAAAAAATTAAGGATATAAAAAACAGTATGTCCTCAGGTACGGGCGGTGGAAGCTCCGGCGGCAGCACGAGCGGCGGAGGCGGCACGGCAAACAAAACGCCGTCAGCATCAAAACCGTCAACGGCGCAAAGCGGTGCGGCACAAACGGTATTTCCGTTTAAAGATGTGGACAGCACCCATTGGGCATTTGCGGATATTTACGCATTGTATCAGAGAGGAATAGTTTCGGGAAACGAAAAAAATGAGTTTGAGCCGGAAACGGAGCTTACAAGAGAACAGTTTGTAAAAATGATATGTGAGCTTATGGGACTTAAAGCCTCAAAAACCGAAATGAAATTCACCGATGCGGATAACAGTGCGTGGTATGCAAAATATATTTCGGCAGCAACCGAAAGCGGAATAATTAACGGGATAAGCGAAAATGAATTCGGGGTCGGATTGCCTGTCAGCCGTCAGGATATATGCGTTATGGTTTACCGTGCCTGCAAGGGAGATGCAAGCGGGGCAGAGCCGAGCTTTGCGGATTCCGATGAAATAAGCGATTATGCACTGGATGCCGTTGTATATATGACGGATTTCGGGATCATAAAGGGTTTTGAAGACAATACATTCAGAGCCAAGGATAATTGCACAAGAGCGCAGGCGGCAAAGATACTGTCTTCTGTAATAAATTTGAAAGGACTGGTAAAATAATGAGGAAAATTTTGGGAATACTTTTGAGTGTTCTTATGTCAGTAAATATTATTATTCTGCCGGTAAGTGCGGAGGATTCTGCGAGCAAAGCGGAAAGAGTGATGAGAGGGCTCGGCATTTTTGCCGAAAACTACGAACCGGACAGGGAAATATCGAGGGCTGAGTTTGCAAAGGCTTTGTGCGATGTTATGCATCTTCAAGACCCTGATTACGACTATGCCGTATGGAAACAAAACGTAATGGCTTCAAATGACGGAGAGGTTACAATTGCGGCAGGTGAATTTGATGATGTTGACGCATCTCATCCGTATTATACGGAGATAACTCTGGTAGGGCAAAACGGCATTATGAAAGGCATAGGAAACCGGCTGTTTGCACCGGAATACGGAATAACGGCAAATGAGGTTTCTAAAATACTTATTGATATGATGGGCTACAGTATTTGTGCGATAAACGACGGAGGCTATCCGTCCGGCTATGCTTCATGGGCATATTCTCTCGGTATAATGCAGGGCGTAAGCATAAAATCAACATCGCCGGTAACGGAAAAGGCTCTTATTGATATGATGTACAATTCATTTGAAATAAGGCTTATGGAAATGACATACGGCACAGACGCCAAATACGAAAAAACCGATGATACATTTATGACAGGCGTGTTGCAGCTCGGCAGGGTTCGTGGATATGTGACGGACAACGGGTTTTCCGCATTGCACGGCAAGACTGCTCTTACGGTCGGTAAGATGAAAGTCGGCGATGTTGAAATAAATTCAAAGAAAAACGGTGAAGATTTATCCGAATATCTCGGATATAGAGTTGAACTTTATTATACGGAAAATGACGATGAAAAATATCTTGAATATGCGGAAATTATTAATAATGATGATACGGTAAGATTTGATGTAACGGATTTTGTTTCGTATTCAAACGGTGCAATTTCGTTTTACAGCGGCGATAAGAAAGTTAATAAACACCTTTCGGCAGATGCGGAAATGATATTTAATAATGAATGGAAGAAATCTTTTACAGCCGAAGATTTTAAATTTGCGGACGGCAATATAACGCTTATTCAAAATGAAAGCGGAGAATATGCTACGATAGTGGTAAAAAGCTTTGAATTTGCCGTTGTATCGGGTAAAGATACGGGCAAAGAGCAGATTTATAACAAAATTACAAACAGCTCATCAGAAAAAGTATATGATTTTTCGGGCTCGGACGTTCCGAAAAAATCAATATTCATATGTGATGAAAACGGTAAAAAAATCGGGTTTGATTCAATAACCGCCGGCAGCGTATTAAATATTATAAAATCCGATACATATATGAAAGTCATATGCGGCGGCAATGCCGTTGAGAATTTTAAGGTAAAGGGCATTAATGAGGACGGCAGCGAAAAGAATATAAGCAACGGCGAAACCGTATATCGGCTGGCAGGAGCTTTTGCGTCAATTACAAATTCGGATGCGCTCGAAAACGCTCATACATATAATCTTTATTTGAATATGTTCGGTAAGGTAATTTGGATAGAAGGTGCGAAAGCGGATTCAAATTTGCATATTGCGGTATTTACGAGAGCAAGGTATTTTGATAATGAAAAAGAGGAAAAAAGCAGATGTATATCCCTCTTTACCGATGAGGGCAAGCTGAAAAATTATGCGGTTGACAAGAAATTCACAGTAAACGGTGAAAAGCTCAAATACAGCAGTGCAATGTCATTGCTTAACCGGCATAAAGGCGAGGCGGTACGATACAGAATCAATGATACGGGCAAGCTGGCTGAAATAATCATTGCATCAAAAATCAATACGAAGGATTACAGCGAATGGTATCAGATAGCGGATACATCTTCAAGCTTTACATACGGCACGCAGGGAGGAGATTTCAGCAATCAGTTTTATACAAGCTCGTCTACGCTGAAGTTCACGATTCCGAATAACGAGGATTTTTTTGACAATGAAGATTATTTCTCGTTAAACAGCGTTACGTTTATTGATAATAAATCCGATTACAAGCTCTCGGCTTTCGTGGCAGACAAAGACAACGTAGTTGCAGACGCTATTGTGCTTAAGCAGGACACAGCGGCGGCAGCCGGAACCGTAAGGGAAGCAGAGGCAATACTGATACAGGATATAATAAGAACCGTAAATGAGGATAATGATGAAGTATTAAGGATTTCGGGGTATGCCGTAGGACTTACGGTCGGTGCACCGAAGCTTTTGGAATACGATATAGATGAGGAATGTAAAATGCTGGCATTTGGAGAAACGGCAGAAGAGGTTGACAAAACAAAACCTGAAACAGAAGTCGGACCGAGAACGGTCGGCGAGCTTGGAGCAGGCGATATTATTTATTATGAAACAAATATACAGAATGAAATCGCAAATGCCAGAATTGCATTTGACTACAGTACGGGAAAGGCATTTGACGGCGGCAGAGGAACAGACCACTATGACCCGACAAAAACGGGTACTGCGGTAAATACTACGTGGGTAGGCAAGGCAATTTCGACATACGGAAACGGCATACGCCTTGCCATAGACTGCGAACCGGGCGATGTTGATTATGAAAATATGACGAATTTCAGAAAGCAGACGTCGGCATTTGTTATAAGAAAGACAGACTCAATCTTTATTGTTACAAAGGGCAGAAGAAACAAAATCAACATACAAAGCGGCGGTATCAATGATATTAAAACTTATAACAACACAGGTGACGGCTGCGACAACGTAGTTGTTCTTACATACTGGTCGTCCGGTAACTATACAACGGTTGCATACAGAGATTAAACGCTGCGGAGGTGAAGAAAATTGAAAAACAGAATATTATCGTTACTTCTTGCTTGCGTTATGCTTGCCGCCGTCAATGTTACGGCGGAGGAGGCGGATACCTCGGCGGTAATTTATGTTGCACCGAACGGCAATGACAGTGCGGGCGGAACAATAGAATCTCCGCTTCGGACGTTTGGAGGCGCACAGGCTGCCGTAAAAAAATTGAAATCGGCAGGAGTGAAAGATATTGATGTCGTGTTCAGAGAAGGGGAGTACAGGCTTTCGTCGGGCGTGACATTCGGTGCGGACGACGGTGCGGAAAACGGACATCTGATTACGTACCGCAGCATGGACGGTGAAAATGCGGTATTTAAGGGTTCTCGTGAATTTGATTCAAAAAACGCTCAGCCGGTAATGTCGGAAACGGCACTTGCAAGAATAAAGGACAGTGTGAAAAATCATATTGTGTCATATGACCTTGCCAAAATGGGATTTTCAAAAAATGATATAACGGATTTAAGCAATATTGAAGCGCAAATCCAAGTGCTTGACCAAGGAGAACCGAATTTTGTATATGTAAACGGTGTCGAACAGACAATCGCACAGTGGCCGGACGGCGACGGCGTGTATTCGCATTGGGATTCGGCGGAGGACGGACGAACGATTCACTTTACGGAAAATGACCCGACTCGCTGGACAACGGCGGCAAACGACTGGTGGCTCGGAACATATGCAACGTTTGACTATTGCTATGCAAGAATGTCGGGAAAAAGCGTAAATCCGGAAAAGCATACATTGACGGCAGCCGATTTGAACAATCTGTTCTATTTTACAAGCTATCAGTCAAGAAGATGGAAAGCGTTTAATCTGCTTGAAGAGCTTGATACGCCGGGCGAATTTTATGTGGACAGAGAAAAGATGATACTCTATTTGTATCCGCCGTACGGCTTAAAGGATGCAAAAACGGAGCTTTCATTTCTTACAAGACCTATGATAAGCTTAAGAGAAACACAAAACGTATTATTCAAGAATATTACGCTTTCCCAGACCTGCGGTGACGGATTCCGTATGGTTGATGTAAAAAACGTTGATATTAAAGGGTGTAAGTTAGAAAATATAGCGCAGTTCGGCGTATTTATAGACGGCTCGAAAAATGCCGTTACGGACAGTCAGTATTGGCAGATACAGAGAATAGACGCTTCATATGACTGTGATATAACGGATTCGACTTTTAATAATATCGGTGCAAGCGCTATCAAGATGACCGGCGGCAATCTTGACACACTAACCCCGGCAAATAATGTGATTGATAATAATATGCTTTATCGGTGCAGTCAGATTACGAAAAATAAAAATGCGATAGAAATAGGCGGCTGCGGAATTACCGTTACGCATAACAATATCAGCAGATGTGCATTCCAGGGTGTGTATTATTTGGGAAACAGTCACACAATAAGCTATAATGAAATATATGACGTTATCCAGGAAACGGACGACTGCGGAGCGATTTACTGCGGCAGAAACTCGCTGCACCAGGGTAATGTGATTTCATATAATTATCTGCATGACCTGTTTTCGACGGAGGTTTTGCCGTTCGGACATCAGACGGCAATATACTGGGACGATAATATGGTAGGTCAGACGGCTCATAATAATATCATAAACGGCGTAAGGAAGAATGCATACAGCAACGGCATCGATATTCATTTTTATAATAATACGTCGATAAATATTACGGCGGCGAGTATGGACTTTAAAAACGGCGGCGCAGCAACAAACAATAATGCCGGCGGAGTAGGTTTCGGCAGCAACATAGCCGATGAGGCACTGTATTTCAAGCAATATCCGAATTTGCCGGAAATAATTGAGCTTATGGCACAGGGTACACCGGCGGAACTGTCAAAATTCAGCGAATTTTATAATAATCTTGACGTAAATGCTCCGGCGAATATCATAGGTACATATAACCGGGAATTTGCAAAGGTTAAAAACAATGTTAATATGCAGCTCTGCGATGACTTTGTGAATCCGGAAAAACAGGATTACAGAATAAAGAGCAGTTCGCCAACGGCGAAGCGTATACCGGGTATAACAACGGATGAATTTGATATAGAGGAAATAGGACTTCAAAGAGATGTGAATATCGGACAGGAAACTTCGTCATTCAAACAAATATTCCCTGCAAACGGACAACAGGCACTTCCGAGCTCCGAAGTGAAATTCAAATGGGAAAATGCTTTCGGAAGCAGCAAGTATAAACTTATGATTGCAACGGACAGAGATATGAAAAATATTGTTTATGAGGACGATGCGGTACCTTATAATATAACTTCCGTTAAGGGGTTGAAAAACAATACCGTGTACTACTGGAAAGTAACGGCATATTCACATTCGAGGGAGCTTGCCGCAGAATGGGAAAGCGAAAGCGGAGTATATACATTCTCAACGGGAATATATGAACAGCTTGATAAATCGTATTATGAAACGATTGTACCCAATGCGATAAAGGCGTCCGAAAAAGCAGTTGAAGGGAATGAGGTCGGCAATTATCCGATAGGAACAAAAAATAAATTCAACAGCATGGTAAAAATGGCAGATGTGGCGGCAAATGCAAGACTCGGAATGTTCTCGCAGATAAATTTTGATAAACTTGTCACCGGTATAGGTGAGTTTTATTCGAAAAAAGGTATGGTGAACAAGGGCGTATATGATATGACCGATGTCTTTAACAATCCGGAGATGTGGTCGGGTGAAGCAACGGTTGAAAACGGAATTGTGTCGCTTAAATCAGACCCGTCGAGGGCAGAAATATATTCCATGTCGGGTACGAGCGGTTTGGATACTCTTACAGGCTCGGTTATATACAGCTTTGACGCAAAAATTCATGTTACGGAGAAATTTGTGGGACTGGGATTTAAGAAATATATTGATATGCTTCCGTATCAAAACTCAAATACAGGGTATGACCTCATAATAAACAGCGAGGCTATCGAGCTTCAATACAGCAACGGTACGGCGCACGACATTCTTGAAAGCGTTCCGTATACGTTTGATGATGAATTCCACAGGTTTGATTTCGGGTTTATCGATATTCCGTGCGGAACAATAGTAATTCTTAATATTGACGGTAAGAAAGTTATTGAATACCGTGATATTATAGATGCGTCCGTTAATGCACTCTGCAACATGGAAATAATGATTTTTAACGATGTTGAAACAGGTATAGAGCTTAGAAAAAACAGCACTCCAATGACGAACGAGCAGTATGAACAGCAGCTTAAGGAAAATATTTACCGTTCCGCAAAGGTGCTTGTAGACGGAATAGACAGCGGTTATAACGAAAGAACGAAATTTGCCGTCTTTAAAAAGGACAGTGACAAGGTATTCACAGATGACAATGTTACGGATATTTCGGAATGCGGATGCAAAGAGATTAACGGAGCGCTTACCGTTGAGGTTTCAAAGCTTGCGGAGATTATAAATGCGCAAATTACGAAAGAAGCAAACGGTTACAAAATCACCAAGGACAATGCAACAGCCTTAATAGCCGAAAATGATTGTACGGAATACAACGGAAAGACGATGCTTCCTCTTATAAAAACTGCGGAAGCTCTCGGAATTTCATATTCGGAAGATGCGGCAAACAATATTTTGATATTCGGAAATATTGTTGTAATGAACAATATTAAGATTCTTACGAAAATGTCCGCACTTATGGATATACTGACAGATTATCATGACGGACTTACGTTTGAATATTGATAAAGCACGCTATCTAAAAATAAAGTAATAACAGATTAAAAAAAAGCATTGATGTTTTAAAGCTGTTGTGATAAGATTACAGTATAAATATCTTGGCATTGAAAAATAAATCATACATGAAAGGAGCGTTTCTTTATGAAACAAACAAGAAAAATTTTATCGCTTGCAACGGCATTTGCGATGGCGGTAAGTATGGCAGTTTTCACTCCGTCGGCAATGGCGGAAACAGTTGATTTATCAAAGGACAGCGTTCAGCCGGAGTTGGCAGAAAACCTGATGAAAACATCGGTAAAAGAAGGGGAAAACCTGACAGCTGCAAGAAACTTTAATGGCAAGTCGGTGCGTATCAACGCTGAAGTGGATTTTAATGTCGATAGCGACCAATCACATTGGGGAGCATCACAAACATGGTCATCATCAATATTAGAAGCATTGCAGGAAATCGGCAATCCGATGCTGGACGGACATGCATATTACGGTACAACCGGCACATATGTATCGTTAAATTCGGGAGCATTTCAGCCGAATAAAACGTATGTATTCAGAGCATATGTAAAATCCGACGGAACAGAGGGTGCATATTATACAAACGGTATAGAATCCGGAATTTATGATACGCTCGTATATTCAAATGAATACGGCAAAACAGGTAAAAAGATAGAATCAGGCGACTACAGCGAATATGCAACAACAATAACGCTTCCGGCAAATTATAATTCGGAAAGTAAAAACTGGTTTATTTCAATACTTCCGGACGGCACAAAAAAAGGAACGAAAATCAGATTCAGAACAGAAAATGCAGATGATGTGTATCTTGCGGAGGAGCAGGCATATACTCTTGATGTATCTTCGCCGTACAAAAAGATTTCTGCGGGCGAAAGCGTAGAGCTGTCTGCGGAGGTGCTTAACCAAATAGGACTTAAGGGCGGACTTGACCAAAGCGTTACATGGCATGCTATGAATGCCGACAGAACAGCAGAGATTGAGGGATTTACATTCAGCGGAAATAAGGTAACGGTTGCAGACAGCGTTGCCGCAGGCAAGTATATGCTTGTTGCCGAATCCGCTTACGGACTTGTAAAGGGCTTTGAGGTTGAAGTTGTAAAAGCTGTATCATATAAAGATACGGTTCAGCCGGAGTTGGCAGAAAACCTGATGAAAACATCGGTAAAAGAAGGGGAAAACCTGACAGCTGCAAGAAACTTTAATGGCAAGTCGGTGCGTATCAACGCTGAAGTGGATTTTAATGTCGATAGCGACCAATCACATTGGGGAGCATCACAAACATGGTCATCATCAATATTAGAAGCATTGCAGGAAATCGGCAATCCGATGCTGGACGGACATGCATATTACGGTACAACCGGCACATATGTATCGTTAAATTCGGGAGCATTTCAGCCGAATAAAACGTATGTATTCAGAGCATATGTAAAATCCGACGGAACAGAGGGTGCATATTATACAAACGGTATAGAATCCGGAATTTATGATACGCTCGTATATTCAAATGAATACGGCAAAACAGGTAAAAAGATAGAATCAGGCGACTACAGCGAATATGCAACAACAATAACGCTTCCGGCAAATTATAATTCGGAAAGTAAAAACTGGTTTATTTCAATACTTCCGGACGGCACAAAAAAAGGAGCAAAAATCAGATTCAGAACAGAAAATGCAGATGATGTGTATCTTGCCGAGGAGCAGGCATATACTCTTGATGTAAACGCAGAAAAAACAAATCTTTCGTTGGGAGAAACAACAAACGTTTCGGCAAGCGTTCTCAATCAGCTGGGCATAAAGGGTGCACTCAGCCAGAATGTAAGTTGGCTTGCTCTTGATACGGACAGAATTGAAAAAGTCAGCGGTATTTCCATAGTGCCGAACGAAAACGGTGCAGCCGTTACCGTTGGAGCAGATGTTCCCGAGGGCAGCTATGACATTGTAGCGCTGTCGGAAGAATACGGTATGGTTAAGGGTGTTACGATTACGGTTTCGGATACGGCAGAAAAGATTTCCGCACTTACACTTTCGCAGGAGAGTGGATATGTGAACCTTGCGGCGTCTGTTGCCAATTGCACATCCGATAAGGTTGTATTTGCTCTTGCGGCTTACAACGGCGGAAAGCTTGCGGATCTGATTGTTGAAGAAAAGACAGTTGCAAACGGAGAGGCTAATGTGGATATGATGCTTGAAGAGCCGCTCGCAAACGGAGATGTTGTAAAAGCATTTGTGCTGGCAGGTGCAGCAACCATGAAACCGATCGCAAATATCAACGGATTTAATACAACAATGACAATCAACAGCGCAGAATAATTGCGTAATATATAAATATAATGCCTAACGGACAATCGGATTAGAAAAGAGGTTGTCCGGTAGGCATTAATCATAGGAAGGACGGTTAAAAGTGGATTTCGGTAATGAAATCATACGGGTATCAGATGATATAAACAAGTGCGCATCAAAGGACTGCATGAAAATTGCATTGGTAACGGATACGCATTTAAGCAATACGGGAATGGACACCTGCCGAAATATACGTTCCGTAGATGAAAATGTGAATTTTGATTGCTGTGTTCACATGGGGGATTTTCTGACGGGTGGAATACCCGAAAATGTTTCATGGCAGCTGCTGAAGCAGGAAATCGATATGTACCGTGCGTCAACCAAATCGAATATTCTTTATATATCGCAGGGAAATCATGACGGTTATCGCAACGAAACATTCAAAGGGCAGCTTGCGGACAATGTTATTTTTGATGATGTGTGGTATGAAAATACGAAATTTATCGATTCATATAAAAATGTTGCAAGAAACGGGATTTCACCGTATTATTATGTTGATTTTCCCGAAAAAAAGATTCGTCTGATTTTTTTGTGTTCAAATACATATACGTTTGAACAGTCTGAAAAACTTTACAGGAAATACGACGGCTTTGACGACAGACAAGTTAAATGGTTTAAGGAATGTGCTTTAAATACAAATAATACCGTTTTGATATTTTCGCATATACTGCCTTTGAGCGAACTCGGAAGTGAAGAATATCCGTCGGATATATCAAAGAACAACGGCGAGCGCGTGGCAGAAATAATTAATGAACATCAAAATAATAACATTGCCTGCTGGTGCAGCGGCGATTCTCACGCAGATGTTAATATACGAATGAAAAATATAAATTTCATTACAACCGCTTCTCAAACTGCATATATTCCGCAGCTTTGGCATATGAATTACGGCGAATTTCCGAAAAACAGGGATTTGGGCACGGTAAATCAGGATTTGTGGGACAGTGTTGTTGTAAACCCTAACGAACGCAAAATTTCATTTTTCAGATTCGGTGCGGGTGATGACAGAGTAATTAATTATTAATCTGTTGATTTTATGTATTTCATAAGATATAAAAATCGGCACGGCCGGAAATGATTTTTCAGCTGCGCCGATATATTATTTATCCTTTAACAGCGCCTACGGTAAGGCCTTTTGTAAAGTATTTCTGGAAGAATGGGAATACTATCAGTGCAGGTCCGGCAACAATTACAGCCATAGCCATGCGGACGGTTTCCGTAGGAATATCTTTCATACTTGTCATACTTGCCGCCACCTGGTTTTGTTTAATCATATTGATATTTTCCATGATTGATTGCAACAGATATTGCAAACTGAATAATTTTTCATCCGTAATATAGATGAGTGCCGTATTCCAATCGTTCCAGCTTGCAAGAAAAACAAACAGCGCCACGGTGGCGAGAACGGGTTTTGAAAGCGGTAAAATCATCTGGAAGAATATCCTGTATTCGGAAGCACCGTCAATCGTTGCGGATTCCATTATTTCTTTTGGAATTCCGCCGAAGAATGTTCTCATCATGAATACATACCACGGACTTATAAGCTGAGGCAGAATATATACCCATATTGTGTTATTCAGATGCAGGTATTTTGCAACGACTATGTATGTGGGCACAAGTCCTCCGCTGAACAGCATTGTAAAGTATAAATAGAAATTAATAAATTTCTTTCCTTTTAGTTTATCCGTTGCCAGAGGATATGCAATCATTGCCATTAAGAGAACGTTAAGCACCATATTGATTACGGAATAAATTGCGGTTACTTTATATGCATTCAAAATCTGGTCGGTGTTGCGAAATACAAATTTATATGCCGACAGGTCAAAATGCTCCGGTATCAGTTTATATCCCTTTGCCGCAAGCGTTGCCGAATCCGTAAAAGACGCACTTACAAGCAAGCAAAACGGGAAAAGTATCATCAAACACAAAATCAAGAAAAATATCCATAATATAAATTGTGTTATTTTATTTTTTTTCTGCATACAAACACCTCCTCAATCAGAACAATGCATTATCCGGGTCAATCTTCTTGGCAGCCCGGTTTGTCAGCAGCACCGTTATCATTCCGACAAAAGACTGCAACAATCCGACGGCAGTTGTCAGTCCGTATGAATTACTTGACGTATTCTCGCGGAAAGTTCTGAATATATATGTATCTATAACGTTGGTTGTCTGATACAGATTGCCGTTTGCACCGTCCTGTGTTACCGTATAGAACAAACCGAAATCCGCTCTGAAAATGTTGCCTATTTTAAGTATTGTAAGTATTGATATGAGCGGTATAAGGCTCGGAAGCACAATTCGCATTGTACGCTGGAATTTTGTGGCTCCATCGACTTCCGCAGCCTCTATCAGCGAATTGTCGATGCCCATTAATGCCGCATAATATACAACGGAATCCATTCCTACATTTTTCCATACAAACGTGACGGTAAGTATTGCATACCAAGCCTTCGGTTTTGTATACCAATCAATCGGAGGAACGCCGAAAAGTGAAAGTACGTTATTCAGATAACCGTATTGCGGATTTAAAAGTGCATATACCATATATGCGACTATAACCCATGACATAAAATACGGTGTTATAAGCACTGTTTGAAAAACCTTTGTTGCATTTCGGCTTCTTACTTCATACAAAAGAATAGCAACAATAAGGGACGCTACAGTTCCGAAAACAATAAACAGGAAGTTATTAAACAGTGTATTTCGCACAAGTTCAACAAAAACGTTTGATTTGAAGAAAAATTCAAAGTTTGATAATCCTACCCAATTGCTTCCGAGTATACCTTTGTTGAATTTATAATTTTTAAATGCTATGAGCAAGCCGCCCATAGGCAGATAACGAAATATAAATACTGCAATCATGGGAATGGCTATTAAAGAATACAGCTGCCAATCTCTTGTTGTCAAGCGTATTCGTTTTTTTGTTTTCGGCAAAACCGATTTTTCTTTTTTTGCGGTCATCTGACATTACTCCTTACCTAAATAGTGTACAGACGGTTGTAAATTAGCATTTACAACCGCCCGGGATATTTCAAATTACTTTGAACGAAATTCATCATACTGTTTTTGAATTTCCTCCACTACCTTGTTAATTCCGGCAGTGTCAAGTTTTTTCATGAATTCGTCCCAATATTCGCTTCGTGCCACGGTTCCGAATTCCTCTTTAGCCTTGTATTCAGCAATTACGTTTGTAATATTTGAAAGTTCGGTTGTTATTGAGTCGGTGTTCGGAACAAAGCCCATTACAGGTGATTTGACGGCGTCGTCATTCATTTTCTTTGTTTGTTCCCAAACGTCGCTTTCCTGACCTTGAACCAGCAAAGAATTGAACTGATTGCCGTATCTCCATGCGTTTGCTCCGACATCATCGTATCCGGATTTTTTGATTTCCGTAATCGTACCGTCTGAATTTACTTTATAATCGGTATCTTTTATACCCCAGCATAAGAGATTGTAAAGTTCTTTGTTGGAATTAAGCATATAAATCAGTTTAACGGCTTCTTTCGGATGCTTGGAATCAGCACCTACGGAAAGCATTGTTGCGAGCGGATTTGTTCTTGAAACATACGGTTCGTCAACTAATGAATATACAACATCTTCGCCCATTTCGTCCGCATCCAAAACATCTTGTCCGGGTTTCCATGTTGTTTGTGTAACTCCGTACTGTTTCTGCTCATCTGCCGAAACAAGCGCATTGCCTTTGCTTGCAATATCTTTTCTTATGTAGCCGTTCTCATACCATGTCCTTGCTGCGTCAACGCCGGCTATCCATTCGTCCGTTTCTCTCAGGTTTACAATTTTCTTGGAGCTTCCGTCTTTTCTTATTCCTACGCCCTTAACGATTTCCTCGTATACTCCCACGGAAGCCATGTTCGTACCGGGGTTGAATGTATTTAAATCGGGGCGTTTGGTATGGATTTTTTCAAATTCTTCAGATACCTTATCCATATAAGCTTTGGCGGTTTCGCCGTCTTTAACGGTAAGAGCCGTTTCTTCCAGTCCGTCAATATCTACGCCGCATTCATCTGCTACGGATTTTCTTATTTTCATGGCAAAAGGATTCGAAACGACCTGCGTATTGGGTATTCCGTATATTGAGCCGTCGACGTAAGCCGAATCAAGAAGATATTGCTCTACAACATCACTCATTTTCACGGTTTTGCCATCAGCCATTTTAATGTTGTCTATATATTTCGTTATATCGGCAAGGCCTCCTAAGTTTACCGCCGACTGATAGTCGTTGAGGTATCCTGTCCACATAATGTCAAAGTCTTCGCCGGCTGCCATCATATTCCTCGATTTTTGAGAGAAGGATGCCGAATCAATATATTCTATTTCCAGTTTCATTCCAAGCTCAGGCTCTATTATTTCATTTGCCTTTGCAAGGATTTCTTCGTTTCGCTGCTGCTTATCTCCGAGCTGAACCCATTTAAGCGTCTTTGAACCGCTGTTCTTTTGGCAGCCCGTCAGCCCCATTGATGTAACGAGAAGTGTACCTGCCAGCATTGTTGATAGTAATTTTTTCATAATATTATTCCTCCTGTTTTTTTACATAATCCCGTGCCTGTCTTGATATTTCCGCTATGACTTTATCAATACCGGCATCTTTTGCTTTTTCTTTATATTCATTGATATAATTGCCGTAATCATCGGAAACGATGAAATCAGTATAATCTTCGCCTATATATTTTTCATTGACTGCAATAATGTTCAGCATTTCCGCAGCTATTGGCGACCTATCTATTTTAAATCCCAGAAGAGGGGAGGCAATGGCACTGTTGTTCAGTTCTTGTGTTTTTTTCCATACATCATTGTCCATACCTTCTTTGATATATGCATTGAACTGATTGCCGAATTTCCAGTCGGTACCGGGATTATACCCGGAGTTTGGTTTGTTTTTTATTTTGCCGTTGCTGTTCATAGTGTAATGAATGTTTTTTATGCCGTTACAAATCAGATTGTACAGTTTTTTATCCGTGTTTATAAGCTTCAGCAGTTCAAATGCCTTTTCAGGCATTTTTGAATTTGCCCCGACCGAGGTCATTGCATTTTCGCCGGTCAGCATAAGTTTTCTTGCTTCTCCGAGTCTTTTGTAAAGGTATGGCATTTTAAGATTTGATTCATCAAATTTTTCTATACTCGGTTTCCAAGTTGTAATGCATACGGCATATGCACCGTCATTATATAAGGAAGTATCGTCACCCTGACTGTCAACGTCTTTTCTGATATAGCCTCGCCGATACCATTCCCTCAGCCGCTCCATAGCACTTAACGCTTCCGGATTTTCCCAAAACGGTTTAATTTGGTTTGTATCGTAATTATAAAAAATTGCGGTGCTTCCAAACTCCTCTAATTTATTATATGTCCATGGACTGATACCCCAGGCTTTTCTGTATGGGTATACATCAGGCTCGTTTTTCTTGATTATTTCAAGAAACGGTTCTATATCATCAATAGTTTTAACGTTGTCAAGGCTGAAATTATACTTCTCAACCAAATCCGACCGCACCTGCAATGCAAGCTGCCGAACCATGATTTGCAGATTCGGCATGGCATATATTCTGCCGTCATAGCTTATGTTTTTGAATACATACTCCGGAATGTCTGCCTTGAGATCCGGGCTGTCGTTAAGCAAATCCGTAATATCATAAAACGCACCGTTTTTAACTGCTGAATCGTAAATATTAAGCCAGTTTGACGTGAAGCATAAATCATAACTTTTCCCCGACGCCATATACATTTTCATTTCGTCCTCATAGTCGCCTTGGTGAATAAATTTCAGATTCAGTGTTGCGCCTGCTTGAGGTTCGATTATTTCATTGGCTTTTTCCATGACCCGGCTTATATCCGGCTGAGCATTTCCCGGAACAAGCCACAGCAGCTCATCCGCCGAACCTGTTTTAATTTCATTTTTCGGCGCACAGCCGCAAATACTTAAAAATATTGCTACGGTTAATATTTTAGCAAGAATATTTTTCATATCAAACCTCCTAACCGTACAGAAATTGTTATTGCTTTGAAATAAAAATTTTAATTTTCATTCTATATATCCATTATACATGGTTAAAGGCAATTTGTAAATCCTTTTTTTTACGTATTAATTTCTTTTTTTTATATTCAAAATACTAAAATATTGAGAAATCGCTATGCACTTTTGTTTTTTGAGAGTTGAAATCCGGACAAAAATTGTCCTCTTTGCGATAATATAAAAGTATGATATAATTTAAGCAAAGTAACATTGGGAGGAATGAAGGAAATGCCTATATTTGTAAACAACAAGCAGTTTCATCTGCAAACAAAAAGCGTCAGCTATATTTTTTCGGTATATACGAAAAAATGGCTTACGCATTTATATTGGGGCGATAAGCTCGACAAGAATGTGGATATAAGATATACAAACGATGAGTTTATTTTTTCGAGAGCAAATGGATTTCATCTTCCGACAAAAGAGGACAACAGTATGTTTGTAAGCGATTTAAAGCTTGAATTTTCAACGGTGGGTTCGGGAGATTACCGGGAACCGTCATTTGAGGCAAGATATGAAAACGGGTCGTCCGTAACGGAATTTGAGTATACGAATTTCAGAATATATGACGGCAAAGCGCAGCTTGAGGGGCTTCCGTCATCATATGAGGAAAACGACGCACAAACGCTGGAAATTATATTGACCGATAAGTTGACGGGTCTTAGGGCAATTTTAAGCTACAGCGTGTTTGAAGAATATGATGTAATTGCACGAAACGTAAGATACGAGAATGGGGGAACAGAGGACATCGGTCTCAGAACGTGTATGTCGGCAACGGTTGACTTTTCCGGCAACAAATACAGCGTTCTTAATCTTTACGGGGATTGGGCAAACGAACGCAATGTTGAATGGCTTAAAACAGGGCGCAGCATTATAAAGATAGATTCAAAAAGAGGCATGAGCAGTCATATGCATAACCCGTGTATTGTAATGGCGGAGGAGGGAGCCGGTGAATATGCGGGAGAAGTATATTCCATGGCGCTTGTATACAGCGGAAGCTTTGCGGCTTATGCCGAAGGAAACTCCTGCGGCGGCACCAGACTGTCAATAGGAATAAATCCTTTTGATTTTGAATGGAAGCTTAGAAAGGGTGAAAGCTTTCAAACGCCGGAAGCGATTTTAGTATATTCGGGAGATGGTTTAAGCAATGTTTCTCATATATATCACAGATTTATAAGGGAAAGGATATGCAGAGGAAAATTCCGGGATATGCTCAGACCTACGGTTATAAACAACTGGTCGGGAACGGCATATAATTTTGACGAGGAAAAGCTGCTGCAGATTGCACGCAGGGGAGCAGATATAGGGCTTGAACAGTTTGTTCTGGACGACGGTTGGTTCGGCAAACGAAACAGCAATACAAACTCGCTCGGCGACTGGTATGTAAATAAAGAAAAGTTGCCCGGCGGACTTAAGGCATTGGCAGAAAAAATTAACGGCATGGGGCTTAAATTCGGGCTTTGGACAGAGCCGGAAATGGTTTCTCCGGACAGCAATTTATATCGAAGCCACCCGGATTGGTGTATTCATTGTGAAAACCGCACACGAACGGAAAATGCAAATCAGCTGGTTTTGGATTTATCGCGCGGCGAGGTTTGCGATTATATAATCAATATATTAACAGAGCTTTTGAAGAGTGCGAATATTGAATATATAAAATGGGACTGTAATAGGAATATAACGGAAACAAAGGACGGAGAACAACGGCATAGATATATGCTCGGTTTGTACAAAATTCTTGAAACGATGAACCAAAGGTTTCCGAACGTTTTGTTTGAAAGCTGCTCCGGCGGAGGCGGACGCTTTGATATGGGGATGCTTTGTTATATGCCGCAGATATGGACGAGCGACATTCAGCATGCCGTAACAAGGCAGTGTGTGCAGTACGGAACGTCGATAATATATCCACCTGTTACGGCAACGGCGCATATAGGCGACATTAAGGTGGGAGAAAGTGAGGAAAATCAATTTATGCATGCCTGTGCCATGACTGCAATGGCGGGAAACTTCGGGTTTGAACTCGATTTATCACTGATGACGGATGGCGAAATGAAACAGGCAAAACAGTATGTTGATTCATATAAGAAAATACGCAGAACCGTTCAGTTCGGTAGATTTTACAGATTGGAAAACCCTTTCAAAACAGATTTTGCTTCTTGGATGTTTGCGGACAAAGACAAGGCTGTTTTGTTCACTTATCAAAGAAAACCGGAATTGAACGGTGAAGAATGGCGCATAAAACTTAAAGGCTTGGAATGTGATAAGGACTATGAATGCAACGGCAGGATTTACAGCGGTGATGTGCTTATGAAGGCTGGAATGCGAATCCCGCTGGATAAATATGAATTTGCAAGCAGATGCTATGTGTTTACCCGTATATAATAATACGGACAAAAATTGTCCTCTTCCCGAAAATGAAAAATTATGGTATAATAAAAACAAGGAAAAATACGGAAAATCCCTTTAAACAAACCTCGCTGAAGGGAAATAAAAAATCTATGCCGGTGCGGGGCGGCGGAACGGAGAGAAGCTATATGAAAAGAAAACTGAGATTAATGGCAGCAGTTCTGAGTGCGGCTATGGTTCCGGCAATATTTGCGGGCTGTGGAGAAAAGAATGAAACAGCAAAGGGAGGCGGAATTAAGACCGTAACAGTATGGACCTGCAACTCACATTCAAAAGCTGTTGTAACGAGATTGTGCAACGATTGGAATGAAACAAAAGGAAAAGAAAAAGGAATAAAGATAGACTACCAGATAAAAAGTGCGGATAATATAATTCAAAGCACGGAACTTGCACTTAAAAGCGGAAATGCACCGGACTTTTTCGGCAGCGGTGATCTGGTAAAATACGCTACGAACGGAGACATAATGCCGATTGACGATTTGCCCGGCGGCAGTGAAATTATAAACAGCTTCAGGGATTACATAGAAGAGGGAAGAACCATGTATCAAGGAAAAACCTATACAATTCCCACAACGGCAACTCCCGGTGGACTTGTTTATAACAAGGATATGTTTAAGGCAGCCGGTATTGTTGACGAAAACGGTGAGGCAAAGCCGCCGGAAACACTTGAAGAAATGCGCAAATGTGCAAAAAAACTTACAGATGTTGCAAACAAACAGTACGGAATTATTTATCCCATGAAGTGGGACGGCTGGTTCGCACACGATATAATATGCACAAAGATGAGCAGCGATGGATTTGAAACGTATAATCCGGGCAGCGGAAAATTTGAGTATGATGGTTTTAAACCTGTGTTTGAAGCATTTTTGGGAATGAGAGATGACGGAAGTGTGTACCCGGGGGCGGAATCGCTTGATAACGATACGGCGCGTGCACTGTTTGCGGAAGGCGGAATAGGTATGAAACTCGCCATGTCCTTTGATGTCGGCGTGTATAACGACCAGTTCCCGGCAAAGATTGACTGGGGGGTTGCACCGTATCCGGTAGCCGATAAGAATAATAAATACAAACAGCGTATGGATGTTGGCGGCGGCTGGTTCATAAATGCTCATTCAAAACTGGACAAATCTATACTTGCGGAGATTGTTAAGTTTATATCGTCCGATGATTTTATACGCACATCATATAAAGAGGGAACGGATTTGCCATGTGACTGGAGTAAGGTTGATGATATTGAACTTAAGGACGCTAAAAAAGGCTGGGAGGATTTTGCAAAGCTCGTGGGAGAATCGGCGCTTATTCCGCTTAAACCGAAAACAGACAAATCGGGCTTGCGTTCGGATGACAAGATATTCATAGAAGATATATACACGGGGAAAATAAGTATAGATGATGGCATTGCACTTATGAACGAAAATGCGAATGCAGCTGTTGAAAACTATTATTCGGCTCATAAGGACGAAGACAAAAATCAATATTATAAAGAGGGCTGGCAGGCTCCAAAAAGATAATAACGGAGAGGGTTGAAAAGTATGCAGAGGGCGCATAAAGAGAATGTCGGATTGCTTCATGAAAGAAGAACGGAACAGCGTTGGTGCTGGATCATGCTTGCAATTCCGGTAATAGGGTTTGCAGTGCTGACTGTATATCCGATATTATGGACATTCAGGTGGGCATTTTATTCATATACAGGTGTGGATTCAACGGCGGTATTTATAGGTATGAGAAATTTTAAAGCACTGTTTACAACGGATTTTACATATTGGAAATCATGGCTTACAACCTTACAGTTTACTTTGCTGAAGGTGCCTGTGGAACTTGCTTTTGCAATGTGTCTGGCGCTCATATTGTCGAGGAGTATAAGGGGAACGAACTTTTTCAGAAGTGTTTTCTATCTTCCGAGCGTAATAAGCGTTGTAATAATAGGTCTTGTATTTTCAAATCTGTTTTCGTTTTTCGGAGTAGTCAACGGAATTTTGCAAAACCTTGGAATTATCGATACCGGTATAGACTGGTTTGCTAATAAAAACACGGCAATGGCGGTTATTGTTATAGGCTCAATTTGGAATACATTGGGAATTAATGTTATGTATTTCATGGCGGCGTTGACAAATGTGCCGAAGGAAATTTATGAATGTGCCGATTTGGACGGTGCAGGCTCTTTTACGAAATTTTTCAAAATAACATTGCCTATGATTATACCGGTAGCACAGATAATTTTGCTGCTGTCAGTGGTTGGAACACTCGGAATAAATGAGTATATATTAACGCTTACAAACGGTGCGCCGTCAGGGATGACCCATTCCGTAATATCTTATCAGACAACGCAGTTTGTACCGGGGTTTGCACAAAAATCTGTGCCGGAACTCGGATACGGCTGTGCAATGTCGCTTATAACAACGTTGCTTTTTGCATTGGTTGCAATAGGCTATAATAAGTTAAACAATAAATTAAAGGATATAAGTTAGGGGGTAAAAATGAATAAGAAGAAAACCACAGCAGATATTGCCTCCTACGTATTCCTTGTAATAATGACACTTTTAACCTTGTTTCCGATAATATATACGGTGCTTTCGTCATTCAAATCAAATACCGAAATATTGGCATATCCGGAACGAATTTTTTCGCACAGTCCAACCTTTGATAATTATATTCAGGCATGGAGTTCACCGGATTTTCAGGTAAGCAGACTTTTGTTTAACAGTATATATTATACACTTGCAAACGTTGTTATAGTTATGCTTATATCCTCTATGGCAGGTTATGTATTTGCGAGAGGAAATTTTAAAGGCAAAAAAATCGTATTTGCCTGTTTTGCTTCGCTTATGTTTATAAAGCTTGGCGGAATAAGCGTATATGCAACATTTAAAATACTTAATTTTTTACATATAACCCAATCGCTGCCGGCACTTATACTTATAAATCTGTTCGGCGTTCCGATAGTTAATATATATCTGGTAAAGGGATATATAGATACTATTCCGAACGCAATAGACGAGGCGGCAAGAATAGACGGGGCAAGCTTTCCGGGAATATTTTTCAGGATAATAATGCCGCTTTTAAAACCTATACTTGCCACTGTGGGCATACTTGCTTTTCAGGCATCGTGGAACGATTATCTTATGCCGACAATATTTACCGTGAATGTGCCGTCGCAAAGAACGCTGATAGTGGGGCTTATGGCATTGAAAAACAGCGGCGGCTCGGCAACGCAGTGGAATCTAATGCTTGCCGGAGCAGCTATAGCATTAGTGCCCGTTATTGTGGCATATACGGTAGCTAACAGATATTTTATATCCGGACTTGCTGCCGGAGCGGTTAAGGGTTAGGAGGAAGAAGATGAAAACAAAAATATTAAGCCTTGCTATTATCTTTTTTATAGCGGCGTCTTTAGGCTTTGCGGCGCTTGCCGAAGGAAGCATTATAGGGGATATTGTTATTGAAAATGAAGCAGACGGTGCACTGGAAACAACGGACGGAAAGGTGTCGTTTTGGTTTGAACCGCAGGGATATACGACAAACCGCCGCATTTTTACGGCTGTTATTCTGAAATACGGCGTAAGCGCCGATACGTTCTTTGCCGAAGAAAATACGGAGGTTGTTGCGGCGATAATGCAGTCAAAGCTTGAAAACGGCAAGGTAAGCTTTAGTGCAAATATTATAAATGAACCGTCTGGTATGCATACGATTATAGTGTCATACGGCGGTGCAAAATCGGCGGGATTTGAAAAGATAAGGCAGTTTAAATACATTAATCCCGAAAAGATTGACAGTGCGATAATTGATGTAATTACACGCATAAATGATGCAATAGAGTCGAAGAATGCCGAAAAGATTATTGAAATTTTAGAAAACGAATCTGATATAAAAGCAATTACGGAGCTTTACACAGATCGGATTTTAAATGCAGACGAGAAAACAGTTGCAAATGCTGCGAGAATAATACTTGGTCATAAACCGTTCAAACAGGAGGACGGAAGAGTTTTGTACAGCGATATTGAAAATTTTACGGCAGAAATTAACCGCACGTTTGCAATATCGGAAATGAATATGGCAGATTCGGCGGAAAAGGTAAAAAGTGCGTTTGAGTTTTACAATGATAAGTATTATAAGATAGATACGGATTTGTCGGCGAAAAATGCGGATGAAATATTTTCGCTTATGTGCGGAAAAGCAGTAATCAAAGAGGAAGATGTTAAAAATATATTTAAGTATGCGGAACTAAAGTCGGAACTGCTGCATACGAACTATAATTTGGTTTACGACGCCGTTAAAAAGTATTCCGATGATTTAAGCGGACTTAATAAAACAAAATTCAGTGGCATAAACAAGAAGGATGATTTCGGCCGACAGGTATTAAACGGAATAGAAGGCTGCAAGGATTTAAGTGCAATAATAGTGCTTATAAATAATTACACCGAATCCGATTCGTCCGGCGGCGGAGGCAGTGCAGGTGGAGGAAAGGGCAGCTCCGGCGGAGGCTCAAGCGGTAAAAGCAGTGTCAGCATAGGGTCGCAGGTTGTAACGGATATTCGTCAAAATGCGAACGAAAAAACGAGACTGTTTTCCGATATTGACGAAAAACACTGGGCATACGGCGCAGTCGAGTATTTGTACGGAAAAGGTGCGGTTACGGGTTATGCGGACGGCAGCTTCAAAGCGGACGAAAACGTTACCCGTGCGGAGTTTGTGACTATGGCAGTAAAGTTGTTCGGCATGGAATCGGCGGAAGGTGCGGAAATGAACTTTACGGACGTATCCGACAAAGATTGGTTTTACGAAACGGTAAAAACAGCCGCATTAGGCGGACTTATCCTCGGTGATGCGGACGGCAGCTTTAGACCCGGAGAAAAAATCACACGTCAGGAAATAGCCGTAATATTAAACAGATATATAGAGAAAACAGGTAAAAATCTTAAAAAAGTAAATTCGGCAACCGTATTTGAGGATGCGGACGAAATTGCAAACTGGGCGTTTGAAAGCATTGCAAGGCTGCAACGGTCGGGAATCGTAAACGGCACAAGCGACGGCAGCTTTAAACCCAATAATAACGCATCAAGAGCGGAAACGGCAGCAATGCTCTACAGACTTATGACAGCGGAGGAAAATGTAAATGAAGAATAAAATTATATCTTTTCTGCTTATACTTGCAATATGCTCATCTTTTAACGTATTTGCTTTGTCGGAAGAAGAAAAATATGTATTGAACGACGAAACGGATAAAATAGAATCCGTGGAAAACACAACGGTAAAAATACACGAAAGCGAAGAAATACGCGAGTTTGACGATAAAATGTGCGGGCTGTGCTGGGAATTTCAGGAGTTTTCCAATACAAATATTTTAGGAGGCGGCACAGATATTTCCGACGAATACAAAGCCATTGCAAAAAAGCTTAAAAATTCGTTTACGCTTGCACGTGTTGCGGGTTCCCCGTCAAGCTGGTATTTTTACAGCGACAACGTAGGTCCTATTAAGCAGCGAAAATCAAGAAAGATTAAAAAATTCATGTGGGATTTGGGTGATAATGCGGCAATTGAAACAAGTGACAGCTATGTGGCAAATTTCGGCCCGTCGGAATGGATAAAGGCGGCATATGAAATAAACCCAGATACGGAATTTATCGTAACGCTGAATATCGTTACGGCGGATACGCTTGAAAGTCAAAAGGCGGCAGCGTTTTTCACAGCCGAGGAGGGCGTGACAGTAGACGGAGTGGATTGGGGCAAAATAAGGAAGGAAAGCGGAATAGAAAAGCCCGTGAAGATTGCCATGTACGAGCTCGGAAACGAAATCCCGTGGAGTAACTTTAAATATTGCAGCAGACAGGGATATGTCGATACGGTAAAGGCGCATATTGCGGCTGTACGCGAAATCGACCCGAATGCAAAGTTTGCATACTGCGGGGCCATGATTCAGAATTGGGAAACCGGTCCGGACGGAATGGACTGGCGGCAGTGGACTTATGACGTATATCCGCATATTGCGGACGAGTGCGAATATGTAACGTTTCATCCGTACCATTCGGGAACGGGACTTGCGACATATGATAAATACTTGAATAATCTTACGAACGATCAGCTTGAGTCGGCAGGTAAAAACGCAAAGCATGTGTATACTGAGGTTGCGAAATGGCCGGGCGATACGGAAGGGAACAGCAAATTCGGCTACAACTTTTCACAGGATCCGATAATGCTTGACGGCGCATTGGCGGACGCAATATTTTTAAACCGAATGTACATGAGAGATGATGTGTACGGCGCAACATATTTTCTTTCTACGGAATATCCCAACGGCTGCTGGGGAATCTTTAAGATGATAGACGGAAAGCTTCGTATTACCGGACCGGGATATATGTATAACCTGTATACGCACAATACGGGCGGAACGGTGGTAAACAACGAGGTTGAGGGCAGTTACCTTACCGATGTTAATGATGACAGATGCCGTTTCAGCGTTCTCGCCGCAAAGCAGGGCAAGGATACGCTGAAGCTGATAATAGTAAACCGCTCGCCGTATGTTAAACACAATATTGATTTTGAGTTTGAAAACAAATATACTCTTGTTGAGGAAACAACGTTCACTGCACCGAATATAAACAGCTACGTATGTTCGGAAGCTACAAACGATATATTTAAAACTATAACGGAAGAAAAAAATATAAAGAATTTTACATCTTATGAAATGCCTAATAAAACAATGACGGTTTTAACGCTTAAATCTGATAAACCCTTTGTATATGCCGGAAACGAAGATGAATCGGACGGCATACCGGATGCGGAAAACAAGTTTGACGACATGCAGGGACATTGGGCGGAAAACATTGTTGCCGCAATGAATGAAAAGGGAATTGTAACCGGCAATGAAAACGGAAATTTCAATCCGGACGGCAGCATTACAAGAGCAGAGCTTGCAAAAATTCTTTCGCTTGCGGCAAAAGCGGAGATATCCGAAAATCCGATACCCGTATTTGAAGATATGACTGCGGATTCGTGGTATGCGCCGTATGTCGAGGCGGCATATGAAAACGGACTGATAAGAGGTAAATCCGGAAAGATTTTTGCACCGGACGATACGGTTACTATGGAGGAGCTTGCGGCCGTGGCAGCGAGAATTAAAGGCAAAAACACTGTAGTATCGGAAATTGAAAGAGAAAATATTCTGCGTGGATTTAAGTTCAGAAATAAAATTTCTCAGTGGGCAGAAAACGATGTTTTAATCGCTGTGAAGTGCGGTGCACTGGAAAGGCTTTACGAAAACGGTAATTTTGACCCGAACGCAAATGCGACAAGGGCGCAGGCGGTTTCCGTAATAAATGAAATATACCGTTGAGCCGAGAGGAGGAATATCAGAGATGAATAAGCTTAAATATTTATTATTATCGCTGCTTCTTATAATAAGTTCCTTTACTGTGCCGATGATGTCTGCGGAGGAATACGGCGCATCTGAGGAGGCAAAGGGAATTGTTTCGGCACTGGCACTTATGCCGGAGGGTGAAAGCGAGGAAATAAGCCGCAGCGAGTTTACATATGCTGTGTCAAGACTGCTGAATAACGATGCAGGGAGGCTTGGGGCGAAAAGCCCGTTTTACGATACAAAGGATAATAAATGGGAAGAGTATATTGCTGCACTTGCGGCAATGAATATTGTTGAAGGCTGTGCCGGCAATGTGTTTGAGCCGGACAGAACGGTAACAGAATTCGAAGCAGTTAAAATTCTCGTGCGTGCGCTTGGATATACATATATTTCGGAGGCAAAAGGCGGCAGCAATGAAGCATATTTAAAGGAAGCGGCGGACTGCAAACTTACAAGAGGAATATCGGTATCCTATACGAACGGACTTTCGAGGGAAAAATGCATAGGACTTTTGTTTAATGCACTTACCGTTCCGATTGCGGAACAGTCCGATTTCGGTAAAAATGTATCATTTAAAACCGAAAAAGACCAAACGGCAATGTCGCTTTACCATGACGTATATAAATCGACCGGCAGAATAACTTCTGTTGGCGGCAGAAACGCTGCGCCGGGCATAAAAACATCGAAAAATGAACTAATAATCAATTCCGAAAGCTATATAAACGGATTTGCGGAATCGGACGCACTGCTCGGAATGAAGGTAAAATATTATTATAAGGACAGCAATGAGGAAAAAGGGAAACGTCTTATTTTTGCGATATGTGCGCCGGAAGTTAAAATTGTAAGGATAGAAGCCGAGGATATTACGGAGGCAAAAGAAAAGTCCGTAACCTACTGCGACGAAGGCGGCTCAAGGCATACAGAAAAAATTGCGATTGCGTGTGACGTTATAAAAAACGGAGTTCCCGTTGAAAAGGTAAACGATAATACCTTTAAAATCAAAAACGGCGAAATAATATTAATTGATAACGAGGACAGCGGCGAATACGATACGGTGTTTATAAAATCGTACATAAACTATGTTGTAAAATCCGTTGAAGAGGATAACGAAACAATAAAAATAAATACTATGTTCGGTATGCCGCGGGTTGATATAGATTTGTCCGCATCGGTGGTAATAAGAACAGCAGACGGAGCGGCAGCGGATATATCGGCAATAGAGGAAAACAGTGTAATTTCCGTAAGTGCGGACAAAACACGGCTGTTACCGTCCGGGAAAGAAACCGTTGATAACAATTCGACTTGTTTTGAAATTTACGCATCAACGGAGAGGGTAAGCGGCATTTATAATGCCAAAACCGAAAACTCCGTTTTTGTCGACGGTACGGAATATGAAACCGCAGCGCAGAATTTCCTCGGTGAAACAAAAATAGATATAGGGTCTTCGGTAACGGTGATGCTTGATAAATTCGGTAAAGCGGTATCATGGGAAATCGAGGAAACCGCATTTGACGCAGGCTTCGGCTATCTTATTAACGGCAAGGTCACAAACGCCATGGGGACGAAAATGGAAATAAAACTTATGAATGGCGAAGGCGAGGTTATCGTAAGAAAGGTAAACGATAAATGCCGTCTTAACAGTATACGAATTAAAAGCTATGATGCACTTATAAGTTCTCTTTACGAGAGTGCGCGTCATGCAAATCCGCAGAAAACGGATATGACCCAGTTGATTAAATATTCGGAAAACGAAAACGGCGAAATAAGCTATATCGAAACAACGCTTTGTTCAAGCGGAGTGCCGCAGGGAGAGGACAAAAACCATTTGCGTATAAGCGGAAGCAAGCTGAAGCTTTCGCGTAAGGGCGGAGATAATTTCTGGGATCTCAACACAAGGCTTACGGGATGCGTTGTAAGGGGCAGTACAAAGTTTTTTGTGGTTCCGATAGATAATTATGACGGAGACGATGAAAACTTCAGAAAAATCAATGTTAACGATACCACATGGCAGCTGTATGAGGCATATGCCAAAACCGTAGACCTGTATAATTTTGACGATACCATAATACCTGAAGTTGTTGTAATATACGGAACCTCCGCAGACGAGGCAATCGAAAACTGGGTTATGGTAGATAAGATTGAGGACGTTTTGGACGACAACGGGGATGCCGAAAAACGTATAAAGGTAATTTCCGGCTGGCACGGAGCAAAGAGTGTTCCGCTTGAATATCCCGAAAAGTTTGCGGATTTAAAGCAGGGCGATGTTATTACTCTGTACGGCAGAAACGACAAGGCACGCAGTTATACAATGCATTTTGCCTTTGAAAAGGCAAAGCAGTATGCAAAGCTGTACAAGAAATCCGCAGATGCAACACTGTCGGTTAGCGAAAACGAAATGACAAGCTTCGGTGAGGTGTACGCACAAAACGGCAATGCTGTAAAATTGCAGTGCGGAGCTTATAAAGAAGGAACGGTTTCGAATGAGCGTGAAACACAATGGGGTGCATTGTGGACGGACACGTCCGGTTATCTGTCGCACGGTTCCGTAGTATATGATGGCGAGAAGAGCAAGCCGAAGATTGAAAAGATGCAGAAAAGCAAAATCGTCTGTGCAAAATCCAATCCGGACAATCCGGATCTTGCTTATATATATTATAAAAACGGTCAGCCGCAGGTATTAATCTTTTACAAGGGTATTTCTGACGAATAAAAAAAGGGGGGATAACGCTTGAAGGCAAGTAAATACGTTATATTCCTTATATGCATCGCATTGATGCTTCCGGCAGCGGGGGTGTCGGCAGAAACCTTTACCCGAACCTCGCTTGAGATTCACGAGAATACAATTGTGAACGAAATAAAAAGAACAATGTTCGGAGTCAGCTCGGATTGGTCGTTTGATTATCTTAAACAAACGTTTTACGGCGACGGGAACGACATGGCGAAAACAAAACCGGAAATAAACAAATTCTTTGCCGAAAGCGGATTCAGACTGCCTCTTTTCAGAATCGGCGGCGGCAGCGCAAACAATTTTTTGTGGAAACACCATCTTACAAAGGCGGATTCGGGTGTGAAAAGCTTCGGAATACCGGAGCTGCTTAAAGGCGTATGGGACACAGACCCGAACGCAAGGCTGTCCGTTACGCTGAATATTCTGACGGATACGGATGATAATTTGCTTGATTTAGTGAGGTTTATGACGTTAAATCCCGATGATGCGCAGGCAATCGGCACGGACGGCAAAAACTGGGCGGAAGAAAGAATTAAACGGGGCATAAAAGAACCGTTTCCGGTATATAACGTTGTACTCGGAAACGAACTGGATTGGCTGGGAGGTCTGAATAATGAGGACGGCAAAAACTGGTCTGCCGAAAAGTATATTTCGGAGTGTAACCGCATTATTCCCAAAATCCGTGCGGTAAACCCAAATGTTAAAATAGGGGTATTCACAAAAACGGCAACAAGCGGCTTTGCGGACAGCGGCAGAGGATGGGACGAAAAGGTGATAAAGGCACTCGGGCCTAAGGTGGAGTATATTGTACAGCACCTGTATTACCACCTTACGGACGCAGCGTATTACGAACAGGTCGGCAGAGATTATGATAATATAGAAAGCTTTATTTCGGAGGAGTACGGTACGTCGCACTGCAAGATTTTCCTTGAAGAACACGGAATGTATGCCGATTGGGGGAACGCGGCGGAGTATCCGCGTATAATGTCGTTTGAAGGCATGATGGCATTGAGTATGTTTTACTGCCGCCGCCTTAAAGACAGCCATTTTGAGGCGGCATCGTTCCACGGCTTTTCGGGGGAAAATCCCGTTGACGATGATACGCTGACTCTTTGCTCGGAGGTTGTGCAGGCATATAAAACGGTTCCGTATATGCTTACGGGTGCAGGTGAAATTTTAAAATTCTTCTACACCAATGCCGGAAAATATGCCGTGCAGTCGGAACTGAAAAGCAGCGAAACGGGATTGTTTAAGGATGATGTATATAATTCGTGGCTTTTAAAAAAATACCGTGTGCAGCAAACGCCGAAGGAGAACTATGCAGGGCGATACCCAAGTGTAAACGCATTGGTAACAACGGCAGAAAACGGCGGACTTAATATATTTATCGCAAACCGAGAACAGGATATTGAGCATGAAAATATTTCGGTTTCGTTTGAGAACGGTCCATACAGACTTAAAGAAAAAACGGTTATAACGGCAGATAACTATTCGGCAAATATAACCGCCGGAAATCCCGAGGCGGTCAGAATTGAAACAACAAAGTATACGGACAACGCACCGTTTGAAAGCTTTACGGTAAACCATATGGAAATAGTGCTGTATAAGCTTGAACCGCTGAATCTTGAAAAGACGGTAACCGCAGTCGAAATAAAAAACAGCGTAACTAAAAATTATAAAGAGGTCGCGGACAGTCCGTATCGGAATATTTCGGCGGCGTGCATTACCACGGCTGCGGACGATACGCCGATTACGTTCAGGATTTTAAAGCAAGCAACGGTTGCCGAAACCTCATGGGACAATACAGAGAATACGATTGCGGAAGCAGTAACAATGGCAGGGGCGGCTCGCAATGGGATTAATATTAAAATGCCCGATACGGCAAAAAACGGAAGCTATGTTCTGCTTGCGGGGAATTTTGAAAATTCGCAGCACGACTATGCGGCAAAAGAGTTTGATTATTATACATCGGCGGCAGAAAATACGTCCGTTGCCGCTGTTTCGGTAACGCCGATTGAAGGTGGAAAAATCAAAGTGACCGCTCAAATCAATCCGGAAAACAAATTCTCAAAATATGCATACATGATTCATAGGGGAGAAACGGCAGAGGCGGGAAAAAACGAAGACCTGATAAATATCGGGCAGGCAGAACGAAAGGGTGATTTTCTCAAATTTGAAGCGGATATGCCGAAAACAGCCGCCGAAAACGGCACATATACCCTGTTTGTCGGCAACGGAGCGGAAAATATCGGAAAATGCGTTTTTGAATACAGCTATGTGCCGGAAAGTATAAAAGAAATATATGTGAATTTCGGCGAAAATGATGGAACAAAAATTACAGCCGATATAAGCTTTTCCGAGGGAATACCAAAGGGTGAGCTGTTTACTCTGATGCTTGTAAAGCCCGGTTATAATCTGGTTTCAAACGAAAGTGATTTAAGAAATATTGCATATGCCGACGTTATAGAAAATACGGGAAAAGCGCAAAGCATAGAAATAAATCTTAAAAAAGGATATCAAAACGGCGTGTATATGCTTATGATAAACGGCAGAAATTCGCTGAGAAAGACGTTCGGAGTAAGCGTAGACGGAGGTGCGGATATATTTATAAACGAAGACATTAAAAACGAAAACGGCGATATTATAAATGAAAGAACCGCATTTTCAAAGATACATACCGATATTTACAGCACTGAAGAAAGAAAGGTATCAGCCTTTTGTGCGGTTTATGCGGAAAACGGCAGTCTTGCGGATATATGCGTGAAAAAGGATTTTGAACTTTGCGGCGGAATAACAAAAACGGAATTTGATTTCGGTAATATTCATACCGAAGCCGCAAGCATAAAGATTTTCACATGGAACAATGATTCGGAGATTAAACCTGTTGCAAAATATGTCGGAGTACATTTAAAATAATATTTTAAGGGAGGATATGTAAAAATGAAAAAACAGTTAAAAAGGTATTTGGCAGCGGCAATTGCACTGATTATGGCATTGCCCCTGTCGGGAGTGTTTGCTTCGGAGATAAGGTACAGCGAAGATTTTCAAAACAGAGCGGTTTACGAACCGAGTGATAAGGGCTGGGGATATGACACCGATAATAATGCGTGGGGCGTTAAAACAGGCAGCGGAAAAGTGCTTATAGAAGACGAGCTGCAAACGTCGCCCACTTTCGGCGGAGGAAGCTGGCAGTCGTATTATGCAATTGAGAAGGAGCTGCTGCACGGAAACACATGGAATGAACCACAAGTTTGGTCAGAGGACAATAATCTGCTGTGTATAAAATCAAACGACGGAGAAATTGCGGTAATGAATGTTATTAAGAACATGGGAAACTTTGAAAACGGATTTACGTTTTCCGCAGATGTAAAAAATGTATTCGAAGGAAAGCTCCCGCCGGCAGCGGGAATCCGCCTTGCAAAATCGACAAACGAAGCGGATTATTACGAATTGGCAATGCTGGGAAAAGAGTCCTACACAGAAAGAGGAACTACACGTTTTGTAAAAAACACAGGTGCGGCGGCAGCCGACATAACCGCTGCGGACGACAGCGTTTTTGAATATGTTTCCCACGGAAACGAAATTGAAAACTGTCTGGTATCCGGAGAAAGCGGACTGGTAACAAAATGGTTTAATTTTAAAATAAGTGTAATAAGAAATCTTGTTTCCTATAAAATTACGGACAAACAGTCAAATACCGTAGTATGGGACGGAACATATATGGATGACGAAAATATATTGCAAAACGGATTTATTCCTCAAATGATAGCGACGGGAAAGAATAACTGGGTTTATTACGATAATATTTCCGTGACGGGAATATCCGAAGAAGCCGAGGGCGGTGCATCGGATGATTTCGGAGGCTATACGGTAGGAACATCGGTAAGCGGAAAATCCGCAGTCTTGGTGGAGAATACGTGGATAAGCTCGGCAGCTTTCGGCGATACGGCTACATATAAGATAGCAAAGGATGAAACACTTTGCAATAACTGGGGAGACAACAGCGAAACGGATAATATTATTTTGTGCTTAAACGGAGGTACGGATAAGCTTGCGGTTATTAATTTCGCAGCTGAGTCGGATGGTGGATATACCCTTAAAGCGGATGTAAGAAACTATCTGTTTGACGGACGTATTAATGCCGCAAACGGCATACGCCTTGCGAAGAAGGGAAATGAATCCGATTATTATGAGCTTGCGCTTACGGCGGACGAAACAACATGGAAAGGTACTGCGCCGAGATTTACAAAGGTTATCGGAGCAGATAAGGATACTGCCGGTAATAAGGTAGCGGAAGCTGTGAAAAAGCTTGAAGAAGGCACGACAGCACTGAATACCGGTCACGGTGATGTTGAAGGCTGGAACGGAACGCTATGGCATACAGCCGAAATAACCGTTAAGGGAAAAAACGTATCATGGAAGGTTACGGATAAGAATAGCGGCGTGACGGCATGGGAAGGCTCTTTCAGAGATGATGAGGATTTATTGGCCGGCGGAGTAACGGCACAGCTGTTTGCATACGGCACATCAAAGGCATTCTTTGATAACGTTTCATTTGCACCGGCGTCAAGCGAAGCGGTTAAAAAATCACTTATTTTGTTCAGCGACGATATGGAAAGCAGACCGTTATACGAAGCAACGGGCAATGGTCTGGGTGCAGATTATGACGCACATGTTCCCGGTGTTGCAACCGGCAGCGGTTACACAATGTTTGAGGGGGAATGGCAGACCTCACCAATGTACGGCGGCACAAGCTGGGCAACAGACTATAGGGTGCGGTACGAAAAGGAACATGCAAACTCATGGAATGAAAATGACTCAGATACTACGAATAAGGTTATAAGTATTTCGACGGCAGGTTGTAACCATGCTGCGATTAATTTAATAAAAAATTTGAGCGGTACGGCGAACGGTTTTATATTCAGCGCAGACGCAAGAAATTATTTTAATGGCGGCATTAGCGAATCTACGGGTATAAGACTTGTTGACAGGAACAACGAGGCAAATTACTACGAGCTCGCGCTCAGAGCCGATACAACAACGGTAAATTCCGCCGGAGTAAACGGTGTTGCAATGACTCCGAGATTTACAAAGGTTACAGGTGCGGATAAAAACACAACCGATAAAAACACCGCAGACAGCAAATTCGATTATGTTGCATACGGCGAAAACGTATCAAACTGTGAACTTGTGCTAAACAACGGATTCAGAACAAACAAATTCACGCTTTCGATAGCTGTAAACGGAAACGAAATCTCATGGTCGGTAAAGAATCTTACAACGGGAATTGCGGATTGGAGCGGCTCGCATAAGTTTGATGAAGAAATAGATGCGTCAGTGCTTATGCCGCAGCTGTATACATATACATCGAAAAACGACAGCGCACTGGCATATTTTGATAATGTAAAGGTTGTTAAAAACGGAATAGCACTGAACAAGGTAAACTCATCGATAATGAATATTGACGCAGCATTTGTAAATTCTTCGGAAAGTGCGAAAATAATCATTGCATACTACGATGAAAACGGTGCGCTTGTCGGAGCGAAAACGGCAGACGCAGGCATAGGTATAATATACAAAGAAAATACTGCGCAGATTCCGAGCGGTGCGGCAACGGCGAAAGCATTTGCGGTTGAGGGATTTGAAACGCTGGCACCGATTACAAAGGCGGATGTATGTGATCTTTAATCGGTATCGAGAAAGGCGGAAAATATGAGGAATATAGTAAAATCAACAGTGCTTATTGCGGCGGTAATGTGCGCATTACTGCCGTCATATGCGGCAGAATCGGCACAGTACGGAAAAAATCTTACGCAGGTTTTCGTGGGAGGACGCACGGCAGACGGTACGTTTGAGGATTATATGACAGACGGGGACGACAGCTGGAAAAGGGAAGCAATTCCCTTTAACGGTACCGTATTCTTTGATGAGGGCTCGTCCGGAGACAGAACGCTTGTTGCAGAGATAACCGATGAGGAAGCAAGAAACGGAAAAAACAGCCTTAAATTCGACATGGATGCATTGGCAAGGTGCTCAACCAATTCGGATAAGTCGGCACGCTTAATATTGCAGAAAAATATAAATTACAAAAAGCCCGGCATAACATACTATTATGAAGCATGGGTAAAGCTGCGGGACGAAACGAAGGCACAGCTGCTTGACGAGAATCTGCTAAGCGAGTTTAGCTATCCCGCAATGATAAGACTTGACGACTACGGAAACAACGGCAAGTATACAAATGATAAGGCGTTTGCGCACAGTGCCGGTGAAAAAGACGAAAATGGCTGGAGAAAGATAAGCATAACGAAAAAATGTATTGATACGGACGGTGTTTTGAAAATAGGTCCGTCGGTATATAATCTGAGAGCAGAGGGCGAAGGACTCGGTGTAATTTACTATGATGACATATCGGCCTATGCACTTCCGGATTCAATGCGTGCGGAGTGCGCCAAAAAGATATACGACCCGGACGAGGCGCCGTTATTGTCCGATATAAAGGTTTACGGATGCGATGCTGCCGGAAATGAAGAAGAATTTGTTGATTACAGTAATATAAAGTATTCGGTGGAAAGCGGCGAAGCTGAGATAAAGGAAGGAAAACTTTACTATAACGGCGAGAGCAACGGAAATGTTGTACTTAAGGTAGAATTTGCGGGGCTTACAAGCGAGATTACACTGAAATTCGGTACACCGATTAAGATATACGGAATAAGCAGGAACGCCGACAATTCGTGCAGAGTTATAATCGGCGATACCACATCACAGGGGCTTGAAGTAACCGTAATGGCAGCGGTGTTTGATGCGAACGGCATTATGAGAAAAATGGTAAGCACACCGAAAACAAAACTCGGAAATCCGTCTGTAATTATGACACCGGCGGTAAATACAGAGGGTATAGAGGAACCGAAAGTAAAAATATTTATATGGGACAGTTTATCCGGAATGACGCCGTATGCCGATATAACGGAACCGCAATAATAAGGCGGACGGGCGGGAGCATGGTCTCCTGCCCGCTTAACGTATAATTGCAATAATGCCGAGAAGCGGCAGATTGGAGATTTTTTTATGAATGAACGAATAAAAAGGCAGCTTGATTTTATAAATAACAGGGAGCACCGAAAGCTTCGAAGGGAACTGACGGAAGAAGAACGGAAGAAAATAGTTAAGCAAATAACAAACAGAGATTTATCGTATATGGAAAGAGCGGTGCTGCGCCTGGAGCTTTTTCTGAAACACGAAAGGCCTGTTTTGCTTGCAGATACAAGGATTCAGGGACTGCGTACAATAAAAGAATTTCCGGATATTTACGCCGAGGGCGAGATGGAGGAAATTAAAAAAACTCATTATGTGCATGAAAAGGGAAAGGTAACAAATTTAGCGTGCGACTATGGGACAGTTCTGAAGGAAGGACTTGAGGGCAGAAGGAAAAGGCTTGAAAACGGAGAAAAAAAGGATGAAATGTTTGTACGATGCACAAACAGAACAATAGACGTTACAGAGGAATTTGCCGACAGGTATGCCGAAGAATTGGATAAATGCGGAAATAAAAAGGATGCGGATACGATGCGCAGAATTATAAGATACGGCGCTAATACAATGGAGGAGGCACTGCAGCTTTTCAGAATTATTCATTTTACGCTTTGGGCATCGTGGTGTTATCATAATACAGTAGGCAGATTTGACCAATGGATATATCCCTTTTATGAGAACGATATAAAAAACGGTATATTGACAAAGGAATCGGCTTTGGAGCTTATAGAGGACTTTTTTCTTTCCTTTAACCGCGATTCGGATTTGTATTACAGCCTTGCATGGGGTGATAACGGGCAGAGCCTTATGCTGGGAGGCGTAAAGCCGGACGGAACAACTGCCGTAAATGAGCTTACATATATGTGCCTTGAAGCAAGCCGAGAACTGCGCATGATAGACCCGAAAATAAATCTGCGTGTGGATAAAAATACGCCTATAGAGCTTTATGAGAAAGGAACAGAGCTTACAAAAATAGGACTGGGGTTTCCGCAGTATGCCAACGATGACGTTGTAATACCGGGGCTTATAAAGAACGGTTACAAGCCGGAGCACGCAAGGGACTATACGGTTGCGGCATGCTGGGAATTCATCATACCGAAATATGCAATGGATATACCGAATATAGGCGGTATGCCGCTTGCGGAAATAATGGACGAAACGATAAAGGAAAATCTTGAGAACTGCAATTCGGCAAATGAATTAATGGATATTTTCGGCAGAAAGCTCAGACAAAAAGCACTTGAAATGACGGAAAGCTACAAGAATTTGTATATAGAGCCATCGCCGATTCAATCTCTGCTTATGTGTGGGGCGTTGGAAAGAGGTTCGGATGTTTCGGAGGGACTTATATATAATAACTACGGTTTGCACGGAACGGGATATTCATGTGCCGCAGACCAGCTTGCGGCGGTTGAATCGCTTATATTCAGAGAAAAACGCATAACCAAAGAACGTTTGCTTGCAGGACTCAACAATAATTTTGAAACTGACAGAGAGCTTAGACATATGCTGAGAAACGACGCAGACAAAATCGGACGTGATGCGGCGGCAAATGAAATAGGTGACAAGATACTGGCGGCATTTGCAAAATCGCTTGAGGGAATAAAAAACGAGCGAGGAGGAATATACCGTGCGGGAACAGGGTCGGCAATGTATTATATTTGGCATTCCGAAAACATGGGAGCAACTGCCGACGGCAGAGACGCAAAAGCACCGTTTCCGGCGAATTTTTCGCCTTCGCTGTTTATTTCAAAGGCAGGACCGCTCTCCATACTTAAAGGGTTTGCACCGAAAAGTCTGGTAAATGCCGTGAACGGAGGACCTATGACGTTTGAGCTGCACGACAGCGTATTCAATGCCGATGACAGCATAAGAAAGGTTGCGGAGCTTGTGCGTGCTTATATGCTTTGCGGCGGGCATCAACTGCAAATAAATTCGGTAAACAGTGATAAGATGCGCAAGGCGCAGGAACAACCCGAAAAATACAAAGACCTTATAGTGCGCGTTTGGGGTTGGAGCGGTCATTTTATCGAACTTGACAAATGCTATCAGGATCAAATAATTATGCGCCGAGAGTTTGGAGTGTAGAAATTGAAAGGTACGATATTTTCCGTTGAGGAGTTTGCTGTGCATGACGGAGCAGGTGTGCGTGTAAATGTATTTTTTAAAGGTTGTCCGCTTCGGTGCAGGTGGTGTCACAATCCGGAAGGGTGGAAATCAAAGCCCGAAGTCGTAAAAAATCCGAATGGGTGCTTAAAATGCGGAATATGCGAGCGTATATGTACACATAAAGGGAATTGCGTGTTGTGCAAAAAGTGCGTTTATAACTGCCCGAGAGATTTAATAAGAGTCAGCGGTGAAGTGTGGGAAGCGGCGGATTTGGCGGCAAAGCTGCGCAGTTATAAGGATGTGCTGGAAATGTGCGGCGGCGGACTTACTTTCAGCGGCGGCGAGGTTCTTATGCAAAGCGGATTTTTATGCGAAGTGCTTGACGGAACAAAGGGACTTAACCGCATTATCGAAACGTCCGGTTACGGCGGCGAAGCAGAGTTTAAAAGGGTGCTGGACAGAATTGATTTTGCATATTATGATATTAAGATTATGGACGAGGAAAAACATAAATTTTATACGGGAGTATCGAACCGAATAATACTTAAAAATGCCGAAGCTCTTATGAAATCGGATATACCGTTTACCTTCCGGATACCGCTGATGACGGAGGTTAATTGCGACAGTGAAAATATGCATAAGGTATGTGAATTTGCGAGATTGGCAAAAAATATTGTAAGCATAGAATTGCTGCCGTATAATGAAATGGCGGGCGCAAAATACCCGCTTGCGGGACTTGAGTATAAATACAGCTTTACAAAACCGAGTGCCGAAGTGCTTGACGGTCTTGAGGGTATTATAGAGAGCTACGGAATAAAATGCAACATTCGGGGAAAGGCGTGAGGTTAAATTTATGTACGGAAAAAGAGATGCATATTTCGGAACAAAAAAACAGGGATTTTATAATTCCGTGTGGATTGAGCTTATAGGCTTCGATAAGGATAAAGAGGGGTTCGGGATTGGCGAATATATTAAACATATAGGTTTCAAACCGGATAAAATATCGCTCCACCTTACAAGTGTGGATTTTGTGAATACCCACAGAGGAATGGCGGGGGAATACAAATTACCGGCATATGCCTGCTCATATGCCGGGCATCCTTGCAACGATGAGCGTATGCGCCAGGCATGGACGAATTATGAGCTTTCCGCACTTGTACGCGAATTTCATAAGTATGGCGTAAAGGTATACGCAAGCTTTTTTGATTTGGATGCCGAGCCGGAGCTTGAGGGACGAAAAAAATTTACCGATTTGCACCCCGAGCTTTTGGCGCAGTGTACAAATAAGGAAGAAACAGAAAAAGGCATACTCATGATAAAGAGGTTTGAAAACGGTGAATTTTATGAGGATTATCTGCTGAAAATGCTTGTATGCGTGTGCAGGGATTACGGATTTGACGGTGTTCAGCTTGCGGACGGTATTTCATCACCGAGAAATGCTATATGGTTTGCAGACTTTTCTGATGATATTATACAGCAGTCCGGCATAGAGCTTCCTGACAATGTGGCAAATAAAGCGGAATGGATAAATAAAAACAGGCGAAGGCAGTGGCTTGATTTTTACCGTAAAAGATGGAATGAGTTTTTGAAAAAAATAATATGCGGACTTAAAGCGGAGGGAATAGAAACAGCGGTAAACAGTGCATGGACACGTGACCCGTTTGAGGCACTGTATCGCTACGGAACAGATTACCGCACATTTAAGTATGCAGACAGCGTTATTGCGGAAGACGTTTCAACTTCGCTTGCCATCCTTGGATATGAGGACAACCATAATTATGAGCTGGGATATGAGCGCAGACGTTTCATTCATTATGAATTTATAGCCAATCTTATGGCTGTAAAGGCACAGCTTGGCGAGACACCGGTCACGCCGCTGTTTGCGGTATGGGATAATCAGGAACAGTGGAACGTACTTCATCATATGCCCACGGCAATGCAGCGCTCTGCCGCCGTGAATTTGGCAAAGCTTTATTTTGACGGCGAAAAATGGAGACCGGTAACAAACGGAATGCATTTTTGTTTGGGGGACGCACTTTCCGAAAACGACTGGGAATTCATACGCCTTGCAATAGACAACGGATATATTGAAAATCCGCAGATTTCCGGAGCAATATTTATATGGTCGGACAGACGAATGGAAAACGAACTTGATGCGCTGATAAATTATGGGAATATACACAGCGCAATGTGGCTGGCAAGGCTAAGCGCTGCCGGTGCGGCAATAGGCGGGATAGCGCATATAGATTATCTTGAAAAGCTGCACGGCGATATTGTGGTATCAAACCCATCGCTTATGCCGGAGGAGGAAACGGAAAAAATAGGCAGATACACGGGTGGCAGAGTAATTTATATTGAGGATATTCCGAGCCGGGATGTGTCCGAAAAAACAAATCCCGTGCAGACAGGCTGGCCGAGACCGCTTGAATATGCAGAGGTTTCGGAGGATATAATTGTAAAAACGGTTAATGAAATAAATGAGTTTGCCGATGTGAAAATTATAAAGTGGTTCGAGCATTGCGGAGCGGCAGAGGTTAAAACCGGAAAGAATACATCACGAATTTTGATTGACAATAACGAATATTATTATGTATTGCCGGAAATTAGAACAAGACGAAAAATAAAGGCAATAAAAATAATAACAAAACCGGACGGCTATCCGCTGAAATACAGCAGCAACACTTTTACTGTCAGAGTTCCCGGCAGGGGAATAGACATAGCCGAAATAACTTATGAAAGTGGGATATGATTATGTATAAAATAGAAAAAAAGGGGACGCCGTTTGAAATTAAAAATTATCCGTGGGACGAAAACGGTTACCGTCCTAAAACGGTTATAACGATAGGATATGACGAAGGCGGTTTCAGCGTGCATTTTGTTTCGGAGGAAACAAAGCTGCGGGCGGCGGAAACACAGCATAATACGGCTGTTCATAAGGACAGCTGTATGGAAATATATATGCAATTTGCACCGCAGACAGATAAAAGTTATATAAATATAGAGGTAAATCCGAACGGTGCGGTATACAGCTCCGTTTCAACCAGCCGCGAAATATCAAGAAAAATCAGTCCGGAGGATATAGAAACGCTCGGTGTAAGTACGAAGGTTCATGATTACGGCTGGGAGGTAAGCTATTATATACCGAAACAGTACATAACCAAATATATTCCTTCGTATGTACACGAATGCGGAGCGGTTTTAAAGGGTAATTTTTACAAATGCGGCGATTTAACGGTGCATCCGCATTTTGGGTGTTTCGCCGATATAATATGGAAGGAACCCGATTTTCACAGACCGGAGTTTTTTACCGACTTTAAACTTGTCTGAAAATTTTGATATTTTATATTGAAATAAAGTGAAATTTGTGATATACTGTAGTTGCATAATTAATCCCTGTTCCATGGGAGTGCCGTGGAACGACGGCTTGCTTGAAGTGCGGGCTTTATGAAGACATTTTGGAATTATTCAGCAGCCATTGATTATAAAATGAAGGTCGGGGAGGAAGACGCATGATTGTATCGATATTTTTTATGATGTGTATTATAATTGTATTTTTTATGTGCAATTACAGAAACAGTTTCACAAAAATAATCAGTCTTTATTTTGCTACGCTTTCGGTAATGACGGTTATGGGTATAATCTATGTTTCAAGATTTTCCAACTACTATTCGCTTATGAAACTTGATTACAGAATATACCTGTTTTTAAGTTCGGTGCGAATACCGCTCAGCAATATAGCGCGAATGTATAATATTTCGCTTGTGCTGTATATGTTGGACAGCGTTATATTTATACATTGCCTAAATAAGCTGAATATAAAAAAAATTGTATTTCTTTTAGCTCCGCTTTTATTTTTCTGTACGGTAAACGACCCGATGGTTTCAAAGTATCTGTATCTGGAATCAATGCAGCCGCAGAACGTACACGTTTCGGTATTTATAAAGGTATGCCCTTATATAAACAGAGTTATTTTGTATTTATATATAATAATGCCGTTTATTTCCCTGTTTTTTTACTGCCGAAAAACAAGTATATTTGTAAAGCGAAAGGATGCAATTGTATCAGGCTGTTGCATATTTGTAATAAATATATTTGTATTTTGCGTATTTATAAACGGTATGTATCATATAATTATGTTTGACAATGTAAATATGGCGCGGCTGCCGAATGAATATACAATGACAAATAATATTTGGCTGCCTGTGCCGTTGCTTGCAATTATGATATTTGTTATTACGCTTACGCTGATGTTCAGACCGTTTCAGGTGTTTAATAAGCTTAACGATATTGAATCGAATAAGCGTATAGGGCATTTCAATAAAAATGTAAGTACTGTTTTTCACATATATAAAAATGCATTTCTCGGCATTTCACAGCAGTATATGCTTGCGGAAACACATATCAAAAGCGGTAAAATCGAAGAAGCGCTTGCGAATATTGAAACGGGCAGGGAGATAACGTTAACGCATATGGCAATGCTGAACAAAATTCTCGGGTCCTTAAATCATATAAAGATAAGCCTAAAGGTAATGAATTTGTCGGAAAGCGTTAAGCTGGCGGCGTCGAATTTGAGTGCGGCGTCACATATTAATGCGGAAATAAATTCAAATTGCGATTACATTGAGGTTATAGGTGATAAGCACCATTTAACAGAGGTTTTTTACAACTTGCTTGTGAATGCCGCCGAGGCCGCCGATAAAGAAAATGCGGTTATAAAAGTTAATATTGTGAAAGAAAATGATTTGGCTCTTGTATCGGTATACGACAACGGCTGCGGAATAAGCAAAAAAGATATACGTAGGATTTTTCAGCCTTTTTTTTCAACAAAATCTACGGGTAGCGGAGTAGGACTCAATTACGTAAACAATATTATAAGGCAGCACCACGGAGAAATAAAAGTAAAAAGTGTATTCGGTCAGTATACTGAAATTCATGTGGCACTGCCTGTGTACAAAAGGGGCGGGAGAGAAAAATGGATAAAATAAAAATAGCGTTGTGTGATGACGCAAAATACTTGTGTGATGGCTTTAGGGCACAATTTGAAGAACTTGACGATATTTCCGTGTGTGGCATTTCGTATACGGCGAAAGAGTGTCCGGAAATGGTTCGCAGATGCAAACCGGATATTTTGCTGCTTGATATTAATCTTGAAACGCCTACAAGCGGTATTGATGTTATTTCCGTGTTGAAAAACGAGAACCCGAATTTAAAAATAATTATGCTTACCGGGTTTAATGATGAACAGTACATTTTTCGTGCATTTTCGGACGGTGCGGAGGATTATTGCGAAAAAACCATGGATTTCGCAGAAATTGCGGCAACTGTAAGAAACGTATACAACGACCAGATTGCATTGCGTCCCGAAATTTCAAAAAAGCTTGTGCAGATGACGCGTAATGTGGTTGCGCGGCAACAGTCGCTTTTGTATATGTATAACAAAATTGCAAAGCTTTCAATAGGAGAATTTGAACTTCTGCGCTCGCTTTATTACGGCGACAGTTATAAGACGATTGCACGTGAAAAATGCGTTGAAACAGAGTCAGTCAAAAAAATGGCGAAACGATTGCTTAAAAGACTTGAAGTTAAAAATATGAATATACTTTTGGAACAAGTACGTCAGCTGCGTATATTTGAACTTATTGAACAAACAACGGAGTATTAGTGTTTTTAAGTTTTATTTTAATGAATAGGTGATACCATCTTTTTTGTGAGAAATGCTGTAAATACGAAAAATGATTAGATATATTTTGCACTGTACCAAACATTTCTGTACTGCTGATATAAAAGTTAATATATAACTCATTATACATTACCGTTTATTATTTTCTTCATTTTTGCGCTTAAAAGCTGACGGGTTTCATCATCGCTCAGACTGAATCTGTTTCCGTCGTTCGGGGTGGAAAGATAATTCCACACGCAATATGGAATATCCCATTCCGAAAGAATTTTTATCATATCCCTCATCCAATTTTCTCTCGATGTCATATCGCAATGCCTGATTGTTCCGAATTCTCCGCACCAAAGTATTTTATCCGGATATTTTTCTATGAACTGTTTTGCTCCTTCCATTTGTTTGCGCAAAACGTCAATATCTATTTTATCAAATTCGGAATATGCATTGTCATATCCCGAAGTGAGGCGGTAATAATCCCTATACCTTTCGATATCGTCACACGGATAGACGAGTTTTCTGTTATAAAACATACAATTTGCCTGCAAAACACTCTGCTGGTGTGTAAACTCAAACGGAGCATAGTTGTGGAAAGTATATATAATATTTTCGTCATCGTAAACGCGTAAATCATTAAGCTGCGCTGCATTGTTCCAACATGTGCTGCCTATGATTATTTTACGGTTTGAATTTTTCTTTCTTAGTGCATTCACGGTGTTTTCGGCAAGATTATTCCATAAATCCGCTTCAACATCTCTAACTTCGTTCAGCAGTTCAAACATAACGTCATCAAAGTCCGCATAATCATCTTCAAGCTTCAGCCAGAGAGAGATAAATCTGTTTTGCAGTTCGGCGGAATCAAATAATGTAATATCTTCTGCTATGTCACAGTAATTTCCTATTGCCTTATGCAGATTAAGAACAACTCTCAGCCCCTGACTGCGGCATTCCGAAACAAAATTTTTCAGAAGCTTAAAGATTTCATCACGGTAAACATACGGTTCCTTTTCCATAACCAGCTGGTCGAAACAAATCCTTACATGGTCAACACCCATAGAGGCGATGTTTTGTGCATCGCAAGCTGAAATATATGTTTCGAAATGCTCCATATCACCTTTGGTAATGACCTTTTTCCATTTGTCGGGGAGTGTGTTAAATCTTTTATAATTGGTGAGCCAGCCTCCTATTCCCATACCCTTTGAAAAACCTTCTATTTTTTTCACGGCAAATCCTCCTTGAAATTTTTATTTTGTAAGTTTAGTATAGCACTTTTTTTGTAAAAATTTTAGAAAATTATATAGAAATACTTGTATAAAAGATAGATTTATGCTATAATTGTATCAGGTGAGGTGTTTTTGAATGAATATATATATTACAGAGCCGGGAATAAAGGAATATCCGCCGCATACTCATGAATATTGGGAAATCATAACTTATTCGGAAGGTATGGGATATTTGTATACACCCGATAAAAATTATCATTTTAAACCGGGTACCGTAATAATTGTTCCTCCGCATACGGTTCATGGTTCTGTGTCAGAGAGCGGATTTGTCAATATATCTATAGGCGGAAGCTTTGAAAATATCATTTTCTTTGATTTGCCGGTCGTTGTATGCGACGCTGAGGACGGCGAATGCCGAAAATTAGCGGAAATTATATACAATAACAGATTTTCGGGCGAATTTTTTTTAACTAAAATATGTACTGCGTATGTGAGTTTTTTGCTTGAACATATACGTCAAAACAGCGATATTGCGGAAGCTGTCGATAAAGTGATTCTAAAAATCACATCGCAAGCTTTTGACAGCAATGTGAGTATTTGCAAAATACTTTCGCAGACCGGATATGCTGAAGATTACATACGTTCTCATTTTAAAAAGATTACCGGGAAAACTCCGACGCAGTTTTTAAACGATACACGAATGAAGCGTGCGGCATTTCTTGCGGATATATACGGCACAACGCTTTCTCTGGCGCAGATTGCCGAGAAATGCGGCTTTGAGGATTATATATATTTTTCAAAACAGTTTAAGGCGAAATACGGTGTATCTCCGAGAGAATATTTGAAAAAACACCGTAGTGTATAAAAAAAGAGGGTGCGGCACGGTGCTCATACATATCGCTCCACAGGTGATATTTTTGATACGCCGAAATCATATTTTGATATTTTTAAAAGTCAATGTGACAATATTGGGGGAAATGCGCCCGGGTGCTACAATGATATGGATATGCTGATTGTAGGTATGCGCGGCAACGGTCATGTCGGATTGAACGGTTGTAATGATACTCAATATTTGCAACATTTTGCAATGTGGGCATTTTTCGGTTCGCCTTTAATCATCGGAGGCGACGTAAGGAATATGGACGTCGAAAGTGAAAAAACACTGCTAAATCCCGGATTGATTTCGATAAATCGGGACGAAGAGGCAAGACCGCCGTTTTGCGTATCGGTAAAAGACGGAATCTATATTTTTTTCAGACTGCTGTCCGGAAATAAATTTGCCATAGCCGCATTCGGAATACCTGAACTGGGAGAAAAAGGAGCGGCTGCGGCAGTGTCTTTTGAAGATTGCGGAATACATTCGGAAGCCAACCTTTCCGTGAGCATAACGGATGCGATTACCGGTGAAAAACTCGGAATATTTAAAGACGGCATAAGCATAAGAGTATGCGAAAACGGAAGCAAAGTGCTTATAGGGGAAATCATATAATGGGCAGGTGCAAGACTTGCGGGAAAAGATTGACCCAAGACGAGATCGCTTTTCATAAAAAAATATATAACAGAGCGGCTTCTGAGTTTTTTTGCCTTGATTGCAGCTCGGTATATCTTAATGTGCCGAAAAAAATTCTGGAGGATAAGCTTGAATATTATAAGAGTATGGGCTGCACATTATTTGTGTGCAATCAAAAAGCTTAAATTTAATCTTGTTTTTAGATTAAAGAACTGTGCAAAATACATTTTCAATGAATACAGACCGCATGTGCGGTATGATATGATTTTAATAGTTTTTATGGGCTGAAAGCCGGATTTGGGCTTGCAGCCCATAATTATAATATTTTCGGCTCAAACATGAAAAATTTGGCGGTCATTAGAATATGAATCACTAAGAAATCGTAAAAAAATCACTAAAATTTTGGAAAAACTATTGACTACTTCCGTACTTTTTAGTATAATATATAGTAATATATAATATCCGTAGTGTTTATTTTTTTGAAAAGAATAAACAAATACAGAAAAACGAATGCCGATTGTATAAGGATTTGCAGTAAAATTTGTTTTTCTTGTATGGGGGAATGAACATGAACAATAAATCAATTTCAAAATTATTTATGTCGAATACGGCGGCATATATAGTGATATTGTTTTTAATATCGCTGCTGCCGTTGTTGACGGAAAATAATTTGATTGCTGCGGGAACAGGCTTTGCCGTTTGGGTTGCCGTGACGATATATAGCTTTGTGCATGAAAAAAAGAGAGAAAAAGAGCTGTTTGACTATGTACAGTCGCTTGTGTTCCGTTTCGATGAAACAGCAAAAGAATCCATGACAGGATTTCCTATGCCTATAGCGATATTTCAAAAAAGCGGTAATGTAATATGGTACAATGAAAATTTCAGAACCACATTCGGCGTAAAAGGGGCTTTTGATATAACGCTTAAAGATATTGCGCCCGATGTAGATACGAACAGATTTTTCGATTCCGGAACAAAGGCGGTCAGAGTGAACTGCGGCGGCAGAATATTTGATGTGCTGACGACGGTGACTTCTCCGGAGGATGCGGAAGCTGCGGCGACTTTTTATTGGATTGAAGAAACGAAATACGAAAAACTGAAGCAGCAGTATGAAGAAACCCGACCGGTAGTATGCTCAATAATCGTGGATAACTATGATGAGGTAATGCAGAACACACCGGACGAGGCGAAGTCTGTGCTTGCCGGAAATATAGAAAAACAGATTGTAGATTTGGCAAAGGACACAAAGGGAATTGTAAAGAAAATAGAAAAGGACAGATATTTCTTTGTTTTTGAAAGCCAATATCTCGGCAAATTCACAGAAAGTAAATTTGACATACTTGAAAAAATTAAAAATATAAATAACGGAAATAAATTGCCCGTAACAGTGAGCATAGGCGTAGGCATAGACGCTCCGACACTGGGACAAAACGAGCTATATTCGAGGAATGCAATGGATATGGCACTCGGACGGGGCGGTGACCAGGTCGTTATAAAAGATGCCGAAAAGTTTACATATTTCGGCGGCGGAGCGCAGGAACAGGAAAAGTCCACAAGAGTAAAAACAAGGGTAATGGCATTCGCATTCAAGCAGCTTATTTCACAAGCCGAAAACGTAGTTATAATGGGACATAAAAATGCCGATTTGGACTCGTTCGGGGCATCTGTCGGAATGCTTTCGGCAATAATGAAGATGGGCAAACCGGTGTATGCTGTTTTGAATACCGCAAACAGCTATACGGCAAAGATGCTGAAAAAGGTGCAGGCAAAAGAAGAATTTAAGGATTGTATAATAAACGGAGAACGGGCGAAAGAGCTTGTGTTCGGCAATACACTTTTGATTGTTGTGGACGTGTTCCGTCCGTCCATTACGGAATGCGAGGAACTTCTCGGGAAAACGGAAAATATAGCCGTTATCGACCACCACAGAAAGAGTGCGGAATTTATTGAGAATGTATCGCTTGCATATCATGAAACATATGCTTCGTCTGCTTGTGAAATGGTAACGGAACTGCTGCAATATATTGACGACGGCAAGAGCATTTCTACGGTTGTTGCGGAAGCACTTTATGCCGGAATAGAACTTGATACGAAAAACTTCACATTCAAAACCGGTGTAAGAACGCTTGAAGCGGCGGCATACCTTAGAAAAAAAGGTGTCGATTCAACGAATTTGAAGCTTCTGTTCCAAAACGACAGGGAAGTATATACGCTGAAAGCGGATATAATCAAAAATTGCGAAATATATAAAAATTGCATAGCAATTTCATATACGAAATCAAGTTACTACGATATTCAGAGCATTAATGCGGCGGCAGCCGACGATTTACTCGGAATAGAGGGGATAACGGCTTCGTTTACGGTGTGCAGTGCAGACGGTGTCGCATACGTAAGCGCAAGGTCTATAGGAAAGATTAATGTTCAGCGTATAACAGAACTGATAGGCGGCGGCGGTCACAACGTAGTTGCCGGAGCACAGCTCAAATGCGGGATAAACGAAGCGATACGCTTAATAAAGCGTGCGGTTGACAAATACATGGAAGATGTAAAGAAAGATGAATAAAGTATATAATTAAATTAAGCCGATACAGGACGGCGGATTGGAGATATTCATATGAAAGTAATACTTAATCAGGACGTAAAAGGTCAGGGAAAAAAAGGAGATCTTATAAATGTAAGCGACGGATATGCAAGGAATTTTTTGTTTCCGAAAAAGCTTGCGTCCGAAGCGACGAAAAGCGCACTGAATGAACTAAAAGGTCAAAAAGACGCTGCCGAATATCGCAAGATGAAAGAAAAAGAATCGGCAGAGGCGACGAAAGAAAGCATTGAAAAGATTAAAGTTGTCATAGCAGCAAAAGGCGGCGAGGGCGGCAGACTTTTCGGCTCGGTTACAAGCGCAGAAATAGCGAATGAACTTAAAATGACGCACCATATTGTGGTTGACAAGAAAAAAATAGTTTTGGGTGAACCTATTAAGAATGTGGGCGAATTTACACTTCCCGTTAAGCTTTATTCGGGCGTAACGGCGGAACTTAAAGTTGAAATACAGCTTAATAAATAAGAGGTAACAAGATGGATGAAGCAATAAATGTCGGCAGACTGCCGTATAACAGCGAAGCGGAGCAGTCGGTACTCGGCTGTGTGCTTATGGATGTTGACTGCCTTATAACGGTTGCCGAAAACTTGCAGTCGGAGGACTTTTATCTGCCGCAGAACAAGCTTGTTTATGAAGCAATGCTCAGCCTTTGGAACAGGGGTGAGCCGGTTGACGGTGTAACGGTTTCAAAGGAACTCGGAAGCAATCTTGAGGTAATCGGCAGCTATAATTATCTTGCCGGACTGGCAGAGATTGTGCCCACAACACAGAATCTGCTGTCATATATTAAAATAGTTAAGGACAAGGCAATGCTGCGCAGGCTCATAAATGCCGCAAACGAAATTGCAAAACTCGGCTACAGCGGCGACGATGATGTGGCATCCATACTCGATACTTCCGAAAAGTATATATACGATTTGCTCCAGAATCGTAATATCCAAGGGTTTTCGCACGTTAAAGACGTGCTTGTGCAGGCATTTGCGAATATTGAAGAAACTGCGAAAAATCACGGCAGAGCGAGCGGCGTTCCGAGTGGATTTACCGATTTGGACAAGGTTACAAACGGATTTCATAAGTCGGAACTTATAATAATAGCGGCAAGACCGGCAATGGGTAAGACAAGTTTTGCACTTAATATAGGTCAGAACGCAGCTATTAAATATAATGTGCCGACGGCGGTATTCAGTCTTGAAATGTCGAAAGAACAGCTCGGCAGCAGAATTATATGGTCGGAATCATTGGTGTCCGGCGAAAAAATCAGAAGCGGCGAGCTTGCGGACGACGACTGGATGGCTATTGCGGATTCTGTCGGAAGAATATCGAAAGCACCGCTTTATATAGATGATACACCGGGAATAACGATTACGGATATGCGTGCAAAATGCAGAAAGCTACAGCTCGAAAAGGGACTTGGACTTATAATAATAGACTATTTGCAGCTTATGCAGGGCAGCCGCAGAAACGAAAACCGTCAGCAGGAAATTTCGGAAATTTCGAGGTCGCTCAAGGTACTTTCAAAAGAACTTAACGTGCCGGTTATAGCGCTTTCGCAGCTTAGCCGTGCGGCGGCAACGAGGACCGACCACAAACCGCAGCTCAGCGACTTGCGAGAATCCGGCGCTATAGAGCAGGATGCAGATATAGTAATTTTTCTTCACCGTCCGGATTATTACGACCCGACAACGGACAAGAAAAATGTTGCCGAATGTATCATAGCAAAACACCGTAACGGTCCTGTCTGCACTGTTGATTTGGGCTGGAACGGCGAATTTACAAGATTTATGAATATAACGAACAAATTTGAATAGGTGGAGCAATGCTTCTTGAAAATGTAAAAAAATATATTGTTGAAAAGAACCTTATTTCAAAAGGGGATAAAGTAATAGCCGGATTTTCCGGCGGTGCTGATTCCACGGCGCTTGTGCATATTTTGTATTGCCTGAGTGACGAACTCGGATTCACTCTCGAGGCGGCTCATCTGCATCACGGTATAAGGGGAGCGGAAGCGGACAGGGATTTGGAATTTGCGAAAAGCTTTTGTGAAAGCCTGAATATTGAGTTTAAATATAAAAAATGCAATATACCGAAAATTGCGGCAGAAAGACGAATTTCCGAAGAAACCGCAGGCAGAGAAGAAAGATACCGTTTTTTTGAGGAATTGGCGAAAAACGGTGCTAAAATAGCAACAGCGCATAATAAAAACGATAATGCCGAAACCGTGCTTCATCATGTGATAAGAGGCTGCGGAATACAGGGACTTTGCGGAATTTCGGCTGTAAGGGGAAACATAATACGTCCGCTTATTAATGCCGAAAGAAGCGATATAGAACGCTACTGCGAGGAGAACAACCTTGAATATGTCACGGATTCGACGAATTTGCAGACTGAATACACAAGAAACAAAATCAGACATTGCATAATGCCGGAAATGGAAAAAATAAATCCGCAGATTATATCATCGGTATGCAAAACAGCGGTTTTGGCGGAAGAAGATAACGATTTTCTTGATAAAGAAGCCGGACGGGCATATGAAAAATATGTGACGGAGAAAGACGGACAGGCAGTGTTTATGCTTGATTCGGATTTGCATACGGCAATAAGAAAACGCATTTTCATTAAAATGGCGCAAAATACGGGTACACAGCTTGATTTTGAAAAGCTTGCGGCGATTGAGAGGCTTGCCGAAAAGAGAATATCGGGAAAAACCGTCGATATTACGGGCGGCAAAGCGGAAATTTCGTATGATACGTTGATTATAGGCAAGAAAAGAGAAAAGTGTGAATTTGATATTTTGTTTGAAAATAAAGACGTATATATACCGGAATGCGGATTTTATGCGGTTTCGTCGGAGGACGGAATCGCCTTGCCGAAAAATGCCGAGATTCGTATACGCAGCCGAAAAGACGGTGACAAAATAAGAATAAACGGTATGACGAAAAAGGTTAAAAATATTTTAATTTCAAAAAAAATACCGAAGTCCGAAAGAGACCGGATACCGATTGTGACGGTAAACGGAGAGATAGTTTATATATACGGCGCAGCATACGCCGATATATTAAAAAAATATAATAAAAACGACGGAACGGTTGTTTTAAAATTTAAACAAGGGGAGTATAATAATGAATAAGGATATTTCAACAGTGCTTTTCACCGAACGGGAAATTGCGGATAAGGTAAGCGAACTTGGCGCACAGATAAGAAAGGAATATGCGGACGAAGAACAATATGTCGTGGTAACGGTGCTTAAAGGCAGCTACATATTTTCCGCAGACCTCGTAAGACAGCTTGATACAAATGCGGTAATCGACTTCATAACGGCATCCAGCTACGACGGTACGCAGTCTACGGGTGTAATAAGAATTTTGCAGGATATTCGAGAGGATATAACGGGGAAAAGAGTAATTTTGGTTGAAGACATTGTTGATACGGGCAGAACGCTTGCGGCACTTAAAAAAGATTTTATTGAGCGCGGCGCAAAAGACGTAAAAATATGCACCTGCCTGGATAAGAAGGCAGCAAGAGTAATAGATGTGGAAACGGATTTTTCATGCTTTGAAATAGGCGACCAGTTCGTTGTGGGTTACGGCCTTGATTATAATGAAAAATACCGTGGTTTGCCATATATAGGGATATTAAAATCAGATGTATATAACGTTTGATTCGGTACAGTTCAAGGAGAGTGAAAAAAATTGAAGAGAACATTTAGGAATATTGGTTTTTATGCGGCAGTGCTTGCGGCACTTATAGTTGTATATCTGCTTGCAGGGCAGCAGGCACCGCAAATAAGCAAAAAATCAATGGGAGAGCTTTTGCGTTATCTTGACGATAAAAAGGTAGCGGAGCTGAGTGTGGAGCAGACAGCGGTATATGCGAAGCTTAAAGACGGAAATGAAATAGCTGTTGAAATTCCTTCGGAAAGTATATTTTTGATGTTTGCCACGGAAGAAATCAAAGAGCTTGTGAAGACGGATTCAACGTTTAAGCTTGATACGCCGGCACCACCGGCAACACCTTGGTGGCTGTCATTTTTGCCGTATCTGGTTTTGGGTGTTCTGCTTATCGGTTTTTGGATATTCTTCTTTAAACAAATGCAAGGCGGCGGGGGCGGCAAAGTCATGAACTTCGGCAAAAGCCGTGCGAAATCGCTGTCCGATTTGAAAAATAAGGTAACGTTCAATGATGTTGCCGGAGCAGATGAGGAAAAAGCGGATTTGGAAGAAATAGTCGATTTTCTTAAAAATCCTCAGAAATATACGGCGCTGGGCGCAAGAATCCCGAAAGGTGTTTTGCTTGTAGGCCCTCCGGGAACAGGTAAGACATTGCTGGCAAAAGCGGTTGCCGGAGAAGCGGGTGTCCCGTTCTTCAGCATAAGCGGTTCGGATTTCGTGGAAATGTTTGTCGGCGTAGGTGCGGCGAGAGTCAGAGATTTGTTTGACGAAGCAAAGAAATCAACACCGGCAGTTGTATTTATAGATGAGATTGACGCAGTGGGACGTCACAGAGGAGCAGGCATGGGCGGTGGTCATGACGAAAGAGAGCAGACGCTTAACCAATTGCTTGTTGAAATGGACGGTTTCGGAGTGAACGAAGGCGTAATTGTCATGGCGGCGACAAACCGACCGGATATATTAGACCCGGCACTTCTGCGACCCGGCAGATTCGACAGACAGATTGTTGTAAATTCGCCGGACGTTCAGGGCAGGGAAGATATTTTAAAGGTACATTCGAGAAACAAAAAGCTTGCGCCGGAGGTCGACCTCAAGGTTGTTGCCAAGACGACGGCGGGGTTCACGGGTGCAGACCTTGAAAACCTTATGAACGAAGCGGCACTTTTGGCTGCAAGAAGAAAGAAAAACGCAATAGATAACGATGATATTCAGATGGCACTCATGAAAGTTATGATGGGTGCGGAAAAGAAATCGAAAATAGTAAGCCCGAAAGAAAAGAGGCTTACGGCATATCATGAAGCGGGTCATGCGGTTATAACAAGACTTATGCCGAATCAGGATCCTGTACATGAGGTGTCTATAATACCGAGAGGCAGAGCCGGCGGATATACAATGCACCTTCCGAAAGAGGATCGTATGTATGCGACCAAGGTTCAGATGTTGGAAGAACTTAAAATACTTCTCGGCGGACGTGCTGCGGAAGCCGTTGTTTTGGGAGATATAAGCACGGGAGCTTCAAACGATATTGAACGTGCTTCGGAACTTGCAAGACAAATGGTGACAAAATACGGTATGAGTGATAAACTCGGACCGATTGCATTCGGTTCGTCACATGATGAGGTGTTCATAGGTAAAGACTGGACGCAAACGAGAAACTACAGTGAAGAAATTGCATCGCTGATAGATACCGAAATTCGTGAGCTTATAGAAAATTCATATGAGGATTGTATAAAACTGCTTAAGGAACACAGAGATAAACTCGATGTTATAGCGCAGGCACTGATTGAATTTGAAAAGCTTGACGGAGAATCGTTTGAAAAGCTGTTTTCCGAAAATGACAAAAAGGAAGAACAGCCGGCAGAAAATGAAACAGATAAAGGAGCGGCAGAATGAAAAATTTGTTTGAAAAAGTATTCGGAACGTACAGCGAACGAGAGTTGAAACGTATTGTTCCGATAGCGGAAAAGGTAGAAAGTCTCGCAGACAGCGTTAAGGATTTGACGGACGCTCAGCTTGCGGAAAAAACGCAGGAATTTAAGAAAAGATATAAAGATGGAGAATCGCTTGACGATATGCTTCCGGAAGCATTTGCGGTAGTGAGAGAGGCGGCAGGCAGAGTTCTCGGAATGCGCCATTTCAAGGTGCAGCTTATAGGTGGTATCGTGCTTCATCAGGGCAGAATAGCCGAGATGAAAACCGGTGAAGGAAAAACGCTTGTTGCGACTCTCCCGGCATATCTCAACGCAATTACAGGCGAAGGTGTGCATATAGTTACGGTAAACGATTACCTTGCAAAGCGTGACAGTGAGTGGATGGGCAAGCTTTATAGATTTCTCGGCCTTTCGGTAGGTCTTGTGCTCAGCGGCATGAGCAGTGAGGAACGCAGAAAAGCATATGCTGCCGATATTACTTACGGTACAAACAACGAACTCGGATTTGATTACCTGAGAGATAACATGGTAATATATAAAGAGGAAATGGTTCAGAGAGGACACCCGTTTGCAATCGTGGACGAGGTCGATTCAATACTTATCGACGAAGCCAGAACACCGCTTATTATATCGGGTATGGGCGAGGAATCAACGCAGTTGTATCAGATAGTGAATAAATTTGCCGCAGGTCTTACCTGCCTTAAAAAAGAATCTTTCGATACGAAAGAAGATAATGACGATGCGGACGCAGATTATCTTGTTGATGAAAAAGCTCATACTGTAACGCTTACAAAACGAGGTATTGCTAAAGCCGAGGAATATTTCAAGGTGGAAAACCTTTCGGATTTGAAGAATACAACACTTTCGCATCATATAAACCAGGCGATACGCGCACACGGTCTTATGCGCCGTGATATAGATTATGTTGTGCAGGATGGCGAGGTACTTATAGTTGACGAATTTACGGGTCGTCTGATGATAGGCAGACGTTACAGCGAGGGACTTCACCAGGCAATCGAAGCCAAAGAGGGCGTTCATGTCGCAAGAGAAAGCAAAACGCTGGCAACGATAACATTCCAGAACTATTTCAGACTGTATAAAAAGCTTTCCGGTATGACCGGTACGGCACTGACGGAAGAAACAGAGTTCCAGCAGATATACAGCCTTGATGTTGTTGAGATACCTACAAACAAACCGCTTTTGAGAAAGGATTTGCCGGACGTTGTATATAAGACGGAAAAAGCGAAATTCGATGCCGTTGTAGCATATACTGCGGAATGTCACGAAAAGGGACAGCCGGTTCTCGTAGGTACAATTTCGATTGAAAAATCCGAAATACTGAGTGCAATGCTGAAACGCAACGGAATTAAGCACGAAGTGCTGAATGCAAAATATCATGAGAAAGAAGCGCAGATTATATCTCAGGCAGGTAAAAAAGGCGCAGTAACAATCGCCACAAATATGGCAGGCCGAGGAACTGATATTATGCTCGGCGGAAACGCTGAATTTTTGGCGAAAAACGATTTGATAAAAGAGGGATTTCCGGAAAGTGTAATTTCGGAAGCAATGGGCTTTGCCGATACGGACGATGAAGAAATCCTAAAAGCACGTAAGCTGTATAAAGAAAGCTACGATAAACATAAAGCTGTCATCTCGAAAGAGGGAGAAGAGGTTAAGGCTCTCGGCGGTCTTTGCATAATAGGTACGGAACGCCACGAATCAAGACGTATAGATAACCAGCTGCGCGGACGTGCCGGACGTCAGGGCGACCCGGGTACTACGAGATTTTTCCTGTCACTTGACGATGACCTTATGAGGCTTTTCGGTTCGGATAAACTTAAAAGCATGGTAAATGCTCTCGGTCTTAAAGACGATGAACCGATAGAACATTCAATGCTTACAAAATCAATTGAAAATGCACAGAAAAAGGTTGAGGGCAGAAACTTTGATACACGTAAGCACGTACTTGAATATGATGAAGTAATGAACGAACAGCGTAAGATTATTTACGGCGAACGTCAGAAAGTGCTGAGCGGCGAAAACCTGAAACCGAGCATAGAAAAGATGCTTATTGACGTATGTAAAAATACTGTGGCACAGTTCACGGGAGAAAATCAGTTCCCAGAAAACTGGAATTTGCAGGGTCTGCGTGCCGCCCTTGAAAGCTTCCTGTATCCGCAGGGCGAGCTTGTGTTTGATGATGAATTCAAGGAAAAAGAAACTATAGAATCCTTTACGGAAAAGGTTATCGAAAAAGCGCAGGAAAGATATGCGATGCAAGAGGAAGCATTCGGCGAAAATATGCGTGAGGTGGAACGTGTCGTAATGCTCAGAAACATAGATTCAAAATGGATGGATCATATAGACCTTATGGATCAGCTGCGCCGGGGAATAAGCCTGCGTGCATATGCGCAGAAAGACCCCGTTATCGAGTATAAATTCGAGGGTATGGATATGTTCGAGCATATGACGGAAAGCATTAAAACCGATACCGTGAAAATGCTTCTGAATGTTCGTCCGGAGGTTAAACAGGAACGTGAACAGGTTGCAAAACCGATTACCGCAACTCACGGCGACGGCAGCGAAGAACCGTCGAGCCGCACCGTTAAGGTAGGCAAAAAAGTCGGTAGAAATGACCCGTGTCCTTGCGGTTCGGGCAAAAAATATAAAAAATGCTGCGGCAAATAATTAGGATGTGATTTTAATGATAGAGCTCGAAGAGTGCAAAGCAGAGCTTAAATCGATGGAAAAGGGCATTACTGAACTGAGGGATTCACTTTAACTTGGATAATGTCAAAAAGGAAATTGAAAAACTGGAACAGGAATCCGCACAGCCGGGTTTCTGGGACGACATGGAAAAGTCGGGAAAAATACTGAAAAAAACAAAACAGCTTAAAGACAAGGCAGAAGCATATGAAAAGCTTGAAACCAAATGGGAGGACTTAATGCTGCTTGCCGATATGGCAAACGAGGAAGACGACGAGGAAGCGGCACAGGAGGTTTTGGAGAGCTTCAAGGAGCTTAAACAGGCATATGAAAATATGTGTCTGGAAACACTGCTCACGGGTCCGTATGACAAGAATAACGCAATTCTTTCGCTCCATGCCGGAGCCGGCGGAACGGAAGCACAGGACTGGGTTCAGATGCTCATGCGTATGTATGTGCGCTGGGCGGAACGCCGAGGATTTGAGGTTAAAATTCTCGATATATTAGACGGCGACGACGCAGGTGTAAAGAGCGTTACGATGATGATTTCCGGGACGAACGTATACGGTTATGCAAAGACGGAAAAAGGTGTTCACAGGCTTGTCAGAATATCTCCGTTCGACGCAGCCGGCAGACGTCATACTTCGTTCGCTTCGCTCGACGTTATGCCCGAATTTGACGATGATATTGAAATAAATATCAAGCCGGAGGATTTGAAAGTGGATACGTACCGTGCGAGCGGCGCAGGCGGTCAGCACGTAAATAAGACGGAATCCGCCGTGCGTATGACGCATATTCCGACAGGTGTTGTGGTATCGTGTCAGACGGAGCGTTCGCAGATTCAGAATCGTGAAACGTGTATGAAGATGCTTAAATCAAAGCTTCTTGAAATAGCAGAGCGTGAGAAAATGGAGAAAATAGACGATATTAAAGGCGATATGAAAGAAATCGCATGGGGTTCGCAGATTCGTTCGTATGTGTTCCACCCGTACAATCTGGTAAAAGACCACAGAACAAACTATGAAATGGGAAATATCGGAGCTGTTATGGACGGAGATATAGACGGATTTATAAATGCTTATCTGAAAGCTTCAAGCCTTGGTCAGCTGCAAAAATAAGGGGAGATTATCATGATGAGTCCGGAGATTATGTGGATTATATTCGCAGTGATACTGTTTATAATCGAAGCGGCAACGGTCAGCCTTGTAACGATATGGTTTGCCGTGGGCGCAATATTTGCAATGATTGCGGCACTGCTGGGATTTTCGGTCTATGCACAGTGCGCCGTATGTATAGCGGCGTCCGTTATTCTGCTTATATTCACAAGACCGGCGGCGGTACGCCTTATAAAGAAAACGCCTACGAATATAGATAGCCTTATCGGCAAAAATGCCGTGGTTACAACGGCGATAGATAATATTGAGGCTGTAGGCGAGGTTAAAGTCGGCGGCAAATACTGGTCGGCAAGAAATGCCGAAAACGATACGCCGATAGAGAAAGATGCAGTTGTTGAAATTTGTAGGGTTGAGGGTGTTAAACTCATGGTAAAAAGAAAGGATTAGGAGGTAAGATTATGGGATATCTGATTATAATTTTGGTGCTTATACTTATAATAGCGGTTGCAAATATAAAGATTGTTCCGCAGGCAAGTGCGGTTATAGTTGAAAGACTCGGTGCATACAAAGAAACCTGGGGCGTGGGATTGCATATAAAAATTCCGTTTATAGACAGAATGGTGAAAAAAGTTTCTTTAAAGGAACAGGTTGTTGATTTTCCGCCGCAGCCGGTTATTACGGAAGATAATGTTACTATGCAGATTGACACCGTAATATATTATGAAATAACAGACCCGAAGCTTTATGCCTACGGTGTTGACCGTCCGATAACGGCAATTGAAAACCTTACGGCAACAACGCTTCGTAATATCATAGGCGATATGGAGCTTGACGAAACGCTTACTTCAAGAGATACCGTAAATACAAAAATGCGTACAATCCTTGATGAAGCTACAGACCCGTGGGGAATAAAGATAAACCGTGTAGAACTTAAGAACATTATTCCGCCGAAAGAAATTCGTGATGCAATGGAAAAGCAAATGAAAGCGGAACGTGAAAGACGTGAATCCATTCTTCGTGCCGAGGGTGAGAAAAAATCCTCGATACTTGTTGCCGAGGGTGAAAAGGAAGCACAAATTCTGCGTGCGGAAGCGGAAAAGGCATCGCAGATTCTGCGTGCCGAAGCCGAGAAAGAAGCTACAATACGCCGTGCGGAGGGTGAAGCAGAGGCTATACTAAGAGTGCAGAAAGCTACTGCGGACGGCATAGCACTTCTTAATGAATCCGCACCTTCCAAACAGGTGCTTGTACTTAAAAGCTACGAGGCTTTGAAAGAAGTTGCGGACGGTCAGGCAACAAAGCTTATAATACCGTCCGATTTACAGAACGCCGCATCAATGACGGCGTCGATAAAAGAGATATGGAAGGACTGATATAAATGTATTCAAAAATTTTGGCATTTGATTTCGGCGCATCGAGCGGAAGAGCAATGCTCTTTGAGTATGACGGAACAAAGGTTAATATGACAGAAATGCACAGATTCTCAAATGACCCGGTAATGGTATCGGGTGCTTATCACTGGGACGTTTTAAGACTGTTTCATGAGATTAAACAGGGTATACTTAAAACAGTGAACAGCGGCAACGGAGATTTTGAAGCGATAGGTATAGATACATGGGGAGTAGACTTCGGACTTTTGGACGAGAAAGGTCAGCTTCTCGGAAATCCGTTCCACTACCGTGACAAGAGAACAGACGGCATGATGGAAAAAGCATTTGAAATTGCCGGCAAGGAAAATATATTTAACCGCACAGGCATACAATTTAACTTTTTCAATACGATTTTCCAGCTTTTATCAATGGTTCAAAACGATGATACAACGCTTAAATCGGCAAAAAAACTGCTGTTTATACCGGATTTATTCAATTACTTCCTCACGGGAGAAATGAAGAACGAATATACAATAGCTTCCACATCGCAGCTTTTGAATCCGCATACAAAGCAGTGGGATAAAGAGCTCATGGAGCAGCTCGGCATACCTACGGATATATTCTGCGATATAGTTCAGCCGGGTAATATTGTGGGTTATCTTACGGACGAAATATGTGAGGAACTCGGCTGCAAAAAAGTGCCTGTAATTGCGGTGGGTTCGCATGACACGGCTTCGGCTGTCGCAAGCGTACCGGCTAAAGAGGGATATAACTATGCGTACATAAGCAGCGGCACATGGGCACTGCTCGGTGTGGAGGAAAAAGCACCGGTGATTACGGAAAAAAGCTTTGAATATAACTTCACAAACGAGGGCGGCGTTGATAATACAATACGTTTTCTGAAAAATATAATGGGACTTTGGATAATCCAGGAGAGCCGCAGACAGTGGATAAGAGAAGGCAGAGAATATTCCTTTGCCGAACTTGAAAACGCAGCATGGAAAGCGGAAGGCTTGAAAAGCTTTATAGACCCTGATTTCGATGCATTTGCCGGACCGGGCAATATGCCGAAAAGAATCAGAGAATACTGCAAAAATACAAATCAGCCGATACCCGAAACAGAGGGTGACGTTATAAGATGTATAGCGCAGAGCCTTGCAATGAAATGCGCATATGCCGTAAAAGGCCTTGAAGATACGCTCGGCAAGAAGATTGATGTAATACATATGCTCGGCGGCGGTATTAAAGACAAAATGGTATGCAAATTCATTGCAAACGCAACGGGCAAAAAGGTAATAGCAGGTCCTGTTGAAGCAACAAGCACGGGAAATGCGCTGATGCAGCTTACTGCGCTCGGAAAGATAAAGGATTTGAACGAAGCGAGAGAAGTTGTCAGAAATTCGTTTGATGTTACCGAATATATGCCGGAAGAACCGGAAAAATGGGATCGGGCATATAATGATTTGTTTATAAAATTGGTTAAATAATGTCTACTGAACAAATGGTTTTGCGAAACCATTTGTGTGAAACCTTCGGTTTCACACCTAAAAACAGCAT
>CAKVOK010000013.1 GCA_934792465.1 uncultured Clostridia bacterium
CACTTGAACAATTACAAAATGCCGAAAAAATTAGTATATGAGTGCATTTTGTAATTGTTCAGCAGTCATTAAAATAATACATGAGGGTGCGGCAAAACGATTTCGCTTTGCCGCACCCTCTTTTGGGGCTTTAGAAAAATAGTGCTTTATGCGGTCTGTGCATTTTTCTGCAGTCCCATGTTATTTTATATCCTTATTACTTCCTCATCACAGAATATTTCAACCGGCTTATCCGTTCCGTGAACTGCCGCTTTCCAAATCCTCTTTTTCGGCTTGCCGCTGTATTCTCCGCAGCGCTTACCGATATTTATTATAACTTTATCTTCTTTTTCCTCACAGCTAATCTTCGTATGGCACGACATTTTTTCAAGATAATCAAGGCTTATGCCGTCATCTTCTCTGAAAATATATTCGCTCCTGCCGTGCGGATAGAAATGCAGCTCCATTTCCTCGTCCGTATATTGGTCTGCGAAATCCCTGTCTTTCCATTTCGGAATTATTGCGCCTTTCTTTATGAAGAATGCGCCGCCCCTGTCTTTCGGAGGAACATAATTTTCAATTGCGGTTTTTCCCTCATATTCTTCGCCTGTCCAGTAGTCCGTCCATGTGCCCTCCGGCAGATATACGCTATCCGTAAATGCCGATATGAGTATGCTGCCGCCTATCATATATTGTTTACTGCATTCAAGGCACTTTTCATCGTTCTGAAATTCCAGTGCCATCGGACGGAGCATAGGCACACCCGTTTCGTGACATTCGATTGCCGCCGAATACATATACGGAAGTATGCTGTATCTCAACCGTGCATAATATGTATATATTGCTTCGTTTTCCGGTCCGGCATACCACGGCTGGCGTATTCCCGACCATGCGTTATGATGCGCCCACGGTGCAAGCATTGCGAAATGAATTGCTTCCTTATGATATATATCCATATCCACGGTCGAATTCATAAAGCCCGACATTGCGAGATTTTCCAGCCATATCATGCTGCCCTCCAGTCCGCCGTTATCGCCCGTTGTCGCCGCACCCCAGCGCTGCTGACCCGAATATCCTCCGCTGTAGTGAATATACGGCCGCATATTCATCTGTTCGGCAAATCCGAGCTGCATTTGCTTCATGACAAGCACCTGCGAAATATTATGCATTTCAAGCTCGCTTTTCCCGTTTGTATAATACTTGTTCGGTTCTATCCTCATCAGCATATCCGCCGGGTCTATCTTGAAGCCGTCCGCTCCGTCGTCCACAAACTGCTTAACATGGTCGTACCATGCCCGGAGCTTGCCCTCGCCGCCAATCCGGCGTTCTTCCTCGTCGCACAAATCGTATTCCATGCACATCCAAAGTGCCATATGAAATCCGAATCTGCGCAGCGTCTGCGGAAACGAACCCTGATATTCTCTCGAATGCATCCATTCTTCTATATGGAATTTTTTAAGATCCCATTTCTTATCAAACGAATAGTCATAAAATTTCGTCATCCAGCCGGGCTCAAGGCTCACGTTGTCGCACGGGATATGCTTCTCTCTGAATTTCATCATATCGTCCATGATTTCAAACTGATTCTGATGAATCTGCGCAATATACGTGAGTCCGTATGCCCATTTCGGCAAAAGCATACTTTTCCCCGTAATGTCGGTGTAAAGCCGTATAATATCTTTCATGGAATCGCCGTAGAGTAAATACACGTCAAGCTCGTCAAAATTCCCGGCTACCGTGATTCTGCCTTTCATATTGTCGTCTATATCGACAAAATGTCTGTCCTGCGCCGCTATGAAAAGTCCCCAGTTTTTGTTGCTGTATACAAGGGGAATCGGTATTTCGTCAAACTGGTATACCGCCCAGTTCTGATACGAACCTCCCCTAAGCTGAACACGATCTCTGCCTGCCTCGCCCAATCCGAAGAATTTGGCGTCATCTTCAATCCCGAAGCTTATACCGAACGTTTTTTCCGAATCTCTGCCTTCCAGAACCTCGTAGCTCGGCGGCAGCACCTCGTCCGGTCTGCCCTCTATACGGCTTATGGGTATTTTATCCCTGAATTTTTCAAGAAAATAATTCATTTCGCCCTGCCACAGCTCATCGTCCTTTTGCGGCCGTACAAAAAACTCTATTCTTCTGCCGTCCGCAAGCGTAATTCCGCTCTCGTCGATTTTCACGCCGGTATTTTCCTCCGGTTCCGGTACGGTAATAATACCGTACCGTTCCAGATAGCTTTGAGGCATATTTTCGCTCTTGCTTATTCTTATTATACCTTTTTTTAATGGTTTAACCACATAGTCCACTGTATTCACCCCGCCGTGTTTTCTTTATTTTGTAACCGGTGTATCAAGCAGCGGTTTGAGTGTATTCACACTGTCAAATACAAATATCTTATAATCCTTGTCGCTTACGTCTGCGGAATATACGCTGTATTTATCTCTTACCGACAATGTTTTTGTTTCCGCTCCGACAAGCTTGCCGTTATCATATGTTGCCGTAACAACGCTGATTGAAGAATCGTTCTCGCCGGCATACTTTGCTGGATTTACGGCAATTGTTATTGTTCCGTCGCCGTTTTCCGTTACGAATGCAGGTGATGTGTCTTTCATCTTAAATTCAAACTCAACAGGCTGAACACCCTCCAGCAAACCTCTCCATGAATATGCTCCTCCTGCGCTGATTGTAAGAATTGAGCCGTATTCTTCACTCGCAAGCGCATCTTTAACAGCGGATGTTACATCTATTTCAATTGTTTTTCCGTTATTATCCGCACCGCTATATCTGCCGAGTTCAGTTCCTGCTCCGGTAATATCATTTATCGCAGCCGTGATTTCCTCATATGTGCTGTTTTCGCTTATAACATAATCTGTATTTATCAGTTTGATATTCATGCTCATTCCGTTGAACTTGCTGAATCCGGATTTCATTATTACTTTTTCTATATTGTTCGGATTTTCTTTTTTAAGCTGTGAAACGTCATACTGATACAGCCAAATATGCTTACCTGCCGAATCATTTGTATTCAAAGAATCGGTTTTCGACATATTCTTTGTTACGGTTACTTTGCTGTTTGCAAGCTCAATATCGGCTCTGTAAAGATTCTTAACCGTTGCGGAGCTGTTGCTTATGTAGACCGTTCTCTCGTTCGACGCCGTTGCGCCCGTGTTGGAAACCGCTACTGCCTTTACCGTGCGTGTACCGAACGACAATCCCGAAATATCCGCTGTATATATACCGTTTTCGGCTTCCGTAACCGCAGCTTTAAGTTCATCGTCAACATAGATATTTACTTCTTTAATACCGTTTGCTTCGTCAGCCGCTTCTACGTTTACCGTAAGCGCTTCGCCCGTGTACTGCTGCTGCAAAGACTCAATACGCACTTCCGGTTTTACCGCAAGGTGGAAATAAAGTCTGGGCATTTTTGTTTTTCCGTCGTCTGTGCTTTCCACAGCACCGAGGTATCTTGCTGTACCGTCATGGCTTGTATACATCATAATCGAAAACTGACCGTTTTTCGATACGATATAGTCTTTCAGCTCAAATGCCGTACCCATTTTTTCCGTATCTATATTTTCAAACTGATTTGATTCCGAAAGTGCTGCGAACGCCTCTCTTGCAACGCCGATTGAAGTACTTGATACCGGTTCGCTGATTTCGGGCATTACCATATTTCCGTCCGAATCTTTCATAGAATCTATCGAAATTTCGTTTGACGGTACGTCATAAATCTGTATTGCCGCTCCTCTGGTTTCATCTCCCATAAGCAGATATGCATCAATCAAATCGTAGTCCGCAATTCCGTCCTCGTCCGGGTCTATCATCTTGTTTATATCAGCGTCAAATTTAAGGAATATTGCCGCCGCAACCGGTGATTCGTCCGTTTTTCCTGAGGAATCTATAACGAGGTTTCTTCTGTCCGGATTATCTGTGCCGGATAATTTTCTTCCGCTGTAATCAAGATTTGCGGCAAAATTCGGGTTTGCGCTTTCTGAGAAATAAACTGTTTTTCTCACTTCCGGAGTTGTTACCGCACCTCTTACTATAACGTCCGCCGTTGCCGTGCCCGTTGCGCCGTATGCGTCCGTAACCGTAACCTTAACCGTATATTTTCCGGCGTCGAGATTTTCCGCAACTGCCGAAACCGTCTTGCCGTCTATTGCAACGTTCTCAATTTCCGTATCGCCTACTCCCACAGTTGCCGCCGCTATTGTATTGTTGTCCGTAACGTCTGCCGTAATATTAAGCGGATTGCCCTGCTTGATTGTTTCCGGAACGCTTATGCTGACGGTCGGTATATCATTCGATTTAACATAGAGCTTTACGCCGCTTTTACCAACATAATATGTACCGCCCCATTTTGCCGCAACCATTATACTTGTGCTTGTCTGTCCTGCCGCAATCTTTCCTGTGATATAGTCCGTAACGTCAAGATACATATTATAATCCGACGGTCCGAGAGGGAACATATCTTCCGAAAGCTTTGCTCCGCTTCTCGCTTCGCCTATGATATCGGAGTTTATCTCGATTCTGTTCGGTATGTTGCTGCCCTCCGGTTTTGTAACCGTTATATCGTTGCCGGGAACATCATAAAACCTAAACGGTTTGTTGTCTGTCCCACAGCTCCAAACTGCGTATACTTTCAGCATCGTATCTTTATCGATACCCGACAAATCGAATTTAAAGAACGCAGGCTGTTTGTATCTCGGAGGATTTTCGTTCAATGCTTCCTGATCCGTATTCAGGATAAAGTTATCGTAGCTGGTTACGGGATTACCTGTTATAAAGTCCTCCAGCTTAACCGTTTCCGATGCGCTTACCAGCGTATCCGATGTAGCCTCGTTTTCAATGATTTCCGCCGCAAAAGCACCCGACGACATCATTCCCAGCGCCATAACGGCTGCCGTAACCAGGGATATTGCCTTTTTCAGCATTTTGTTTTTTGTTTTCATTTTCCTACACCTTCCTTAAAAAAATTTTATAATATTTAAACAGCCTCCGCCGAAAGCGGTGTGCTTGTTTGAATCGCTTTAACCGTTTACATTTATAGTATTTTCATATTCGCCCGGCGTCCAGTCCACGGAAAATCCCAGTGATTCCGCAGCAAAACGCAGCGGAATATATGTCGATTCCGTCAGCTCGTCCAATACGGGAACGGTATCCATGAATTTCGTTTCGCCGTTTACCTCGTATGCGCTCTGGTTTATCGTGAATCTCACAGTGTTGCCGTTCAGCGAAACGGTCGCCGTTTTGCTGTTTTCGTCCCAGCCGACCTCCGCTCCGAGCAGCTCCGCCATCTCACGCAGAGGATACATCGTTCTGCCCTCTTTATCGATAATTCTGTGTTTCAGCACGGTTTCCGCACCGTTCATATAAAGTCTGACGGTTTTCATATTAATCGGCAGTGCAACGGACGTAACAACCGCATTTTCCGAAACAGTTCCGGTACCGAAGAACACCGCTTTATCCACGCCGTACAGCATACCGTCCTGATCCTTTGCTATGCACCAGCCATCGCCTGTCAGCACTATGGAATACATCGGAAATGCAACCTCCGTAGACACAAGCTTGTTGCCGTTTTGCTCGTTGCGATACAGCGTGTCCGCCTGGTCGAGCACATATCCGTTCATGCTGCCGTGCTTATACTGCGATGCCTCACGTGTATTCTGCATAAGCGCATTCTCTTTATTATAATACACGCAGAACGAACGTCCCGTATTTACATATATATAATCGCCGTACACAAAAAGTGCGTTGCTTGATTTCAGATTTTTTGCGACCTTGCCGGCTCTTAATGCGCTGCGGTCGTATTCCGACCATTCATTTCCCAGCAAAACGGTATCGAGATTTTTGCAGCTTGTAACGTTTTCGTCAAGCTTCAGCGTTTCATAACCGTATGCAAACGCACCTTTTAAAAGCGGAACAAACCAGCAGGTTCTGTTTTCGTCCAAAACGAGATACTCGCCATCCTCGCCGCTTAATTCCACAGCATTGTCCACTATATCTTTCGCAGTCACCGTGCCGTTTGATGTCAGCAATGCCGCCGCTTTGCCGTCCGTCTTAACCACAAGATTTCCGTATGCTTTCAATACGTTTTCGCACAGCACCGTGCCGCCGAAGCCGTTCGCCGCAGGCATCTTCAGGCTGCCGTCTTTCGATATATACACATACTCGCCGTTGTAGCCGTCATTTATATACACCGCCTTTTCCGCAAGCGATTTTGCATCGTCCGCAAGCACCGTACCGTCCATGGAAAACAATCCGCCGCTGTTCGTTATATATGCCGAATTGTTAAAATCCGCAACATCGACCGCTATTCTCTGCGGAAGATTATTTTCTGCGTCACGGTATCTTACAAGCTCGCCGTTCGCACGCAATGCATATGAATCCGTAACCTTGTTTACCTCTATAAATTCAGCTGCGGCATACATTGCCGAAGCCGACAGCATACAAGCCGTAAGTATCAGTGAAATAAACTTTTTCAACCGTATTCAATCCTTTCCCACGACACCGCCGTGCCGTTTTTTAGTTTTCCGTTGCGAAGTCGTTCGGGTCATTCGCTATTATATCCCAGTCGTATGCGCCGTTCAGCGGCGTCAGCTTATCCGACCAAAGATATGCTTTCAGCACCGTGTTCCCGTCCGATTCAAAAGGAATATCAACCTCCGCACTGCTCGTCGGCGCAAGCTTATATTCTCTCGTTATACTCTTTATCAGTTTATTTTCGTATTTGGTGTACAGACCTATAATGACGTGTACACTGCAATTTTGTTCCTGCGGATTCCACAGCTTAAACGAATAGTCCACATTATACGTATTTTCCGTATTCTGCCGTTTTAGCGCCGTAATTCGCCTGTCCGTAACCACCGTTTTGTCCTCCGTATACTTTTCATATTCATATACGAAAGTTCCTGCCGATGTTCCTATATATACCCTCGGCAGATTCGGATGAAATTCCAGCGTCCATATATCTCTTGCCGCCGGCATACCGTTTATCCTGCGCCATGTTTTGCCGCCGTCGTATGTTTCAAAAAGTCCGCCGCTCATGCCGTAGTCTATATTGTCCGTGCCGCCGGCTACAAGATGAAACTTATTTTTCGGGTCTTGCGCCGCAGCCAGTCCGAAAAATCCCTTTTCCGATTTCGGTGTGATATATGTCGGTGTACCGTCTGCCGCCACTTTAATCAGTGCCGAATATGTACCGATATATATAACTCCGTTTTCAAAGCTGTCGCATATCATGCACTGCGCTCCGACGTTCGGTCCGTATTCCTCCCATGTTCTGCCCTCGTCATACGAACGTGCCGGTCTGCCGTTTCTCATACCGTACACGGTATTTCCGTCAAACGGCGATACCGCACGCACGGTTACTTCTGACCGGTTCCACGTTTCGCCGTCGTCATAGCTTATAAGACCTCCGGCATAAATCGTGCGGTTATTATCCGCATTAAACTCAATATGTTCGGTATACACGGTTTCCGCATTATTTATCGGCGTATACGTATTCCCGCCGTCATAACTCTGTTTCAGTATATATTTTTCGCCTCCGCCAACACAGACTATAATTCTTTTGCCGTCTTTCGGGTCACGTGCGGCAGCCGACATTGTTTTCGAGCCGTTGTAGCGAATATTTGTACCGTCCTCGCTCGGCGCATAGTCAACAAGCGGATAATTTTCATCGTTGCCGCTGTTTACTGTTTTTACAACACCTCGGTCTATCGATGTAATAAAAATATTACTGTCATCCGTTTCATCAAACAGAAAATCACTCGCACGCATACCGGAATATCCGCTTGACGAGGCAAAGAACGTAGTCCCGGCGTCCGTGGATTTATAAAGCTCGCCGTCCAGCGATGCCATTACAAGTTTCGGGTCGCTCTCGCAAAGTGCAAAGGTTTCCGCTCCCCAGCCTTGATTATCTTCTATAAATTCCGTGCTTTCCGCAGCCTTTGCAATCGGCGTGAAGCTTCGTCCGCCGTCCGTGCTGTATCTCAGCGGATAATGTGCCGGTCCTATATATGCATAAAGTCTTGGATTGCTGCCATATCCGAAGCGAACCGAACCCACCTCCGGCTGTCTGCCGGATTCCTGCGAAAACCGATATACAAGTGTCCAGCTTTCGCCCATGTCGACGGTTTCGTAAATACTGCTGTCCGTACCGCAGAACCAGTGTGAAACGTCATTCGGGTCTGTCGTCACCGTGTATTCCGCTCCGCTGCTCGGGCTGCGCTCCTCAAACGTATTTCCGCCGTCCTCCGAAAGATAAATTCCTCCGCTTGTGCCGAGCAAAATCATGTTTCCGCCGTCCGCAAGCGCTATATCTCTCGTGACGTATCCGGCGAATGTTCCGCCGCAGAGTCTGTTCCAGCTTGCGCCTTCGTTGTCGCTGTATACAATTCCCTCTCCTTTGCCGTGTCCGCCGACAAATATCCTGCGCACGCCTTTTTCGTTTCTGCTTCCGAATTTAATAATTCCGTTATTCTTTACTCTGTAATATTTATTATAAAAAACTCTTTTCCATGTATCTCCGCCGTCAGTGCTTTTATAAATGCCTGTGTTCGGTTCGTCGTATTTCCCGACTCCGGTGCTTCCCAATGCATAGACAATCTCCGAATTTTCCGGGTCGAAGGCTATATCCGCAACACCCATGCTGTTAAACCCTGCACTGCTGCTGCGCCATGTTTTTCCGCCGTCAACCGACTTCCACAGACCGTTTGTATCAGTTCCGGCAAACATAAGATTCGGATTTTCCGGCGAGATTGCAAGCGCCCAGCTCATCTGACACGCTTCACCGCCGCCGTATCCCGCTTCAATCTGATTTTTCTTCGTCATATGCCAGTTCAGCATCCACGGCGCATAGTATGTAGCCGTATATTTATCTATGCCGTTGTCCAGCTCATACGCTTCATCCGGATAATAAGTAAATACCGTTTTGGATATTCCTTTCGGACTCTGCACTATAACAACGTAGCTTCCCTCATCTTTCGGAAGCCCTACCTTCACGTCATACTGACCATCGTTTGTTTCCAGAGCCTGCATATGATATATTGATTCCGTATTGAGCTTAGTATAATCAAGTGTGTCGCAATTATAACCCGGCTTCAGTATCACAAGCATAACTGCGCTGTCGCCCGTGCGTTCCGCTCTGCCGTGTATACGAACGCCCGATGTTCCGTAGTCCACAGAAGCATAGACGCTGCCTGCCGTCGTTTTCGGCTGAACAAAGCTGAACTTTCTCTCAATCGTTTCCGAATTTCCGAAAGTAACCTCTGCCGAATATTCTCCCGAATCCATAGCACTCATATCCACGCTGAAATGATAATACGTTTCGCTGCCGTTCAGCTGCTTCTGCGCCGAATAACACACGCCGCCGTCTGCGGATTTCAGATTCAGTGCGACCGATGATTCGGCGGTTTCGCCGCTGACGCTCAGCTGCTGCGAATTGTTATTATGCAAAAATACTATGTTGCTGCGTTTCTTTATCAATTTAACATACAGCTGCGCATGATTTGAAAAATATATTGTCGTTCTGTCGCCGTAATGCGGATAGAGTGCGTATGAAAATTCCGTCTTTCCGCTTACGTAATCCGTAATATCAATTGCACAGTTGTCGCCGTCGCGTGCGCCCGGATACAGCTCTTTCACGCTGTCCTCTCCTATGTTTACCTCCGCAAGATTATAGCTGTCGATTATGTTTTCCGGTAAAAGCTGCGGTGCTGTCAGATAGTTCTGTCCGTTTTCAACATTGTTTTCCGGGCAGTCTATCAGCCTTATGAGCTGTCGGCTTGCGCCTTTTTGCAATATCACCGCCTGCTCAACCGAATACCCCGCTTCGATATACATATTCAGATTGAATCTGTAAAACAAGACACGTTCCGGCTGCTGCCAGTATGCGCTCTGCGAATCGTTCGGCTTGCCGAGCGACTGAACAACATAATTATAGTTATACTGCTGACTTGTCTGGTTTTCATCACCCCAGTGCGTATACACAACGGCATTCGGAGAGATTATTCTTTCCGCCGTTTCATATTTTTCCGCACTTGCGTTCGGCACGGCATGGCACGTCATGATAACGCACATTACAATTAAAAGTATTTTTTTCACAGTCATACTCCCCTATACTACGGTATTTCCGCCAAAATACTGCTTTCCCCGTTTGTCACGCATATGCGCAGTTCTGCAGTTGAAAAATCTATATCGTTAGGTACCTGCAGCTTTGCCCGAATTTCCTTTTTATCCGTTCCGTTCACCGTCACCGTCGATATTCCGAGCGCTTTCATCATGTTTTTATTATTATACAGTGCAAATACAAGCGTTACCGGCATACTGCCGTTTGCCAAGCCCGTAACCTCCGTCTTTGCGCAGATATATTCGCCGGCACGCAGATTTCTTGCTTCAACCGCTCCGCCGTTCTCGTATTCGGCACGTGTACCGCTTATCCGAAAGCTTCTGACATATATTTTTTTCGTAACGGTTGTTACCGCTCCGTCATTGTCCCCGGCACTTATCGTAACGGTATGTTCGCCCTCGTTCATCACGGTTGCAGACACCGAAATACTGTATACATCTCCCGATTTGGTATATTTATATTCCTTGTTATCAAATATGAACTTCACCTTTTCGACCGTTCCGTCATCCGTTATTCTCGCCGAAACCGTCATACTCTCATTCGGAACGGCATTGTCGCCGCTCGGACTTTCAATGCTTATTCTCGGTTTTTCGTTTGCATCGTATTCTATCCAAAGCAATGCGGACGACGGTGTAAACACCACCGAGCCGCCCCAGCCGGCATAAAACATTACCGAAAACGAGGTTTGCCCCTCTCCGGCTTTATTTTTAACATATGACGTAACGTCCAAAGCAATATTATAGTCCTCCGGCACTTCCGGGTAGTCCGTCAGCGGCGGACTGTCTTTTTGATACGTTCTCGACGTTATCAAATCACCTGCGGCAATCCTGTCCGGCGTTCCGTCCGTATATGTCAGCGTTAAGTCATTCCCCGGTACGTCGTATACGGTATACGGCTTATGTGCCGAGGATTTCCAGATAAACGCCGCCGATTTTATATCACGGTTTGCATATTCCGATATATCATATTTAAAGAATGCCGGCTGCAAATATTCGGTCTGCGGGTCGTCGCTCTGTATTACGTTTAAACAGATATTGTCTGCCGCTTTGTATACGTCCTTATCCTTTTTAAACGATTTGTTCACTACGGACTCCGCAGCTCCTATAACCGCATATTTGTTGCCCGCCGCCCGTGAAACCCACGGGCAGCAGACAAGCATGATACATATTATCAGAACAAGGTTTAGCTTTTTCATAAAATTCACCTTACTTAAGCTCAAGAGGTTCAGCGAGCAGATTCAGCGTTGAAAAACCGTCTATTATATATGCCTTAACTCTTGCGTTCAGGAGATTTATATCGGGTATAACAAGCTGTGCCGAAATATCCTTGCTTTCTCCCTCCGCTATATTCGTTTTTGCGAATTTTATTTCTCTCGCCGTATTGTTTGCATCATACAGCACAATCATAACCGTAACACTTATACCGTCTTGCTTTGCCGAGGAAATATTCGTTTTTATCTCCACCGTTTCGCCGGCTTTGATTGCCGGTTCTGCACCTGCTCCGTTCGTAAGCTGCGCCGAATTTACCGAATATTCGCCGACATACAGATTCTTTTCCAGTATGCGTGTGCCGCCTATCCAGTCGGATGCCGTTATTTTCAGCGTATGAGTACCTTTTGTGACCGCAGCTGCCGGTATTAATGCTTTATACAATTCCCCCTCGTTTGAGACCGCATATTCTTTATCATCAAAATATACGTGCATTTCTGCGAGTTCCGGGCTGTCCTCGTCCGTCACGGTAAATTCTACCTCTATTTCCTTATCCGAAAGCACCGCCGAAGCCGTCGGATTTGCGAGATTTATTTTCGGCAGCTTATTCGCCTTGTAAGTTACGTAAATCATAGGTTTTCTGTCTGCCGAGCCGAGGTTTCTCTGTCCGTCGTTTTCCTGGCGCATAAGATAACCGGTAACCGCATTTCCGCTTTTCAGCTCTTCAAGTGCCGCCGAAGTAATATCGAATGCAACCTTATAATTCTCATCGGCTATTTCGTAGCCGCCCTCTTTGAGCGTTCTTCCGTTCCAGTTTGATGAAGCGGAATATTTTGAATCGTATGCCGAAGCCGTCTTATCGAACGTTGTCGTGTCCGAATCCCATGCGTTATTATCATATATTTTATGAAGCATTACATTGTAATTCCCGTATTGACTGCCCCAACCGGTTACAATCTCCACTTTCTGAATATCGTAGTCGGCAACCTCCGACAAATCCGCCTTCACAAGCACAGCCGAACCATAACCGCTGCTTGTTTTATCTCCCTGAACAGTATATTTACCAAGACTGCCAACCTGCGCAACGTCTTTCGCCGCAACAAGCTTGTGCATTATTCTGTCGTCCTGCTTTACGACATAAAACGTGCGTTCCGCTTCGGCAGTCTTAATGCCGTTCACACCGTCGTAGCCGTTGTCCTCGGCTACAGCTTTCAGCGTATATGTGCCTATATCAATATCGTTCACGTTAATCTGTGCCGTACATACGTTTTCGTTACGTTCGGTTTCTATCTCCCGTCCGTTCAGATACAGCGCAACATTTATCTCGCCGTCGTCCTCTGCCGTAAATCTGACGGGAATATATTCGTCCCTGTCTTTTACGAACGCCGTTTCGTCCGCCGGTTCTTCAAACGCCACTGTCGGCGCTTTGTTCTTGCCGGCATATTCTACGCATATCGCAAAATCTCTCGCAAATTCGTATTCCGCATCATTATCCGAAGTGAATACTCTGAACGCAAGCGTTCCTCTCTCCAATGCTTTTTTCGCATACTCGGTTATATCCGTGCCGAAATTGTAATTATCTATTCCGAGTCCGGCATTGTCAAGGTATATATCCGCTTCGGGGTCTGTAATATTATAATCTTCTTTTTTCAGCGGTTCAAGCACCGAAAGGTCTGCATATGCGAACGGTGTTTTTTCGTATACCGGAGCCGTTTCGTAGCTGTCCGATTTCGCAAGCTCTTCCGTCAGCATATTAAATTCGAGCTTTGCCCCGAGTGCGTCCGCCTTGGCATTGCCCACTATCCAGGCTTTCTTTATATCATATCCGGCATTCGCAATCGCCGAGAAATCGTAGCTGTAATAAAGCGTTCTTTCAAAGGCTCTCGAAGAAATAACCGGTGTACCGCCAAGCGGTGTGCTTAATCCTTTTTCCAGATTTACCGCCGTCTGCGAAGTTATTACATCATTTTTCTTGATAAGCTCCACGGCTTCAACCTCGAAGGCTGCTTCGCCCTCCGCTCCGGATTTTGCCTTTGCTGCAGCACGAAGCGTATGCGTTCCCATACCTGTTACCCTCACGCTTGCCGTGAAGCTGCCGTCGTCGTTTTTAACGGCTTTTGCAAGCTCCGTATTATTTTCATATATCTTTACTTCCGCCGTATTTTCCGGGTCGTCCGTCTGCACCGTTACGTTAAACGGAACATTTTCGTATACTCTCGTATTTATTTCACTGTCCGAATTAACCGCCGTAATATTTACGACCGGTTTTTTTGAAGCCTTAACCCAAAGCTTCGCCGGGTTGCTGCAAAATACGCCGGAGCCGCCCCACGGCGTATATACCATTACGGTAACCGCTCCGCTGTTCATATTGTCTTTCACATACTGTGTAATGTCAAATTTAATATTCCATTTTGACGGTATGCCTTCATATCCCGTAAGCGGGGACTCTCCGTTGTATCTGGTCGAAGCTATTATATTCGTCACTTTGAGCCTGTCGGGAGTTTTTCCGTCCGAATATGTCAATGTCAAATCGTTGCTCGGAACACCGTATACATCATATTTCTTGTTCGTTGCTACGAGCCACACAAGCTGCGCTTCTATTATATCGTAGCCGTCCGCATAATCCGAAAGGTCGAATTTGAAGAAAGCCGGCTGCGCATACATAGTTCTTGCGTCATTTGCCTGATTATTATTTAAGACAGAATAATTATCTGCTGAGATATACGGGTTTAAATCGCTTACAAACATCGCATTTTTAATCGTTTCGCTTGCGTCTATAACCCTAATATCTGCCGTATCGTCCGCAAAAACACTTCCGATACCGCAAATACAGCTGAAAAACAGGCATACAGCCAAAATCAAACTACTGCGTTTCATAAAAATCTCCATTCCGCCGCCCTGCATTAGCTAATAATTAAGTTGTAATCTCCTATGCAGGGCAAGGAATATAGGAGATTTTTTCACCTTATTTTTTATGTCTGAAATAGCAGTTTCTTCTGTCGTGTCCGTATTCACGCTGTGCGATAAGTCTGTCCGCACCGTCACCCGCCGAAGAATAATCTCTTACGGTATCGGCACTCGGCACGCTGACTTTCAGCTTTCCGCCGCTCGTCACTTCATAAACACCGCCGCCGTTGTACGCATAATAAATAAGGTATGTCGTAAGCTGTTCGTCCTTTTGCGCATATGTCATATTATTATAATCCAGACCCTTTGCGCCCACTCTCGCATATGTATCTTCAAGTTCATACACAACACCCGTGGAAAGCGCCCAATGTCCGTCATTATATTTGCTGTCATACAAAAATTCATCATTTTCGTAATCATATATGCGATAAAGATTCGTATAGCCCTTATCCTGGTTCAGATGAACATTCAGATAACCCTTTTTATCGGTCTTGATATAGAATGCATCGCCGCATTTCAATTTAGCCAAATCCGGTATTTTATCCTCGTCCGCAACGTCAACAAGTGCGGTTGTCTTTGACTGACCGTCGTAATAAGTTATAACGCCTACCGGCTCACCGTCCGAATCCAGTTCGTGCGTATATTTTTCAAATACGCAGAAATAGCTCGTATTCGGTATCTCGGCGCCGCCGCCCGAACCCTCTATATCGGCTTTTTTCATGACAAGCACGTTTACCTTTACGGTGTCCGTACCTACCGAATATATATCAGCCGCACAGCTTGCATCGTCGCTCAATGTGCTTGGCGTATATACCGTAACATCGTCTGCGGATTCCACCGTATCGTCCAATCCGTAAAGAGTCCCGGACGAAGTATTCAGATAGAATTTGCTTCCGATTCTTCCGGAATTTTTCCAGCCGAGAGCGGCATTTGTCATATCCCAGCGTTTAACCAGTGTATTATCTGCCGATTCACGGTTCGAAACCGTCGGTGTATCAATTTTATATACGTTTCCATTGTCGTTTGTCCAGTAACGGATAACGGTTACAACCGCCTCCTTATTATCGGGGTTCAGTGTTTTCTTGATTTTTTCCGCTTCTTTATACGAAATTCCGTCTATCTCAACGGGCTTTTCAAGCTTAAATGTAAGCGACTTGTCCTCATCGGAGGACATCACCGAAATGCCGAGAGCATCGCTCAGCTCCGATTCGCTTTTTACTTTCATCAGCAAGCCGAATTTTCCGCCGCCCAAAGATGCCGTTTCAAAATTTGCAATATTTCCGTACGCATTCAGATAGAATACACCTTCCGAACCGGGCAGAATTCCCGTCCCCTCTTTGAGGTATTCCGTACTTATCTTATATTCTTTGCCGTTTATCGTCACCGTGTCGCCGTCCTCAACGGCTGCCGCACGGCCTTCTGTAATGTCGTCGCTGTACAGTATATCCGCATACAGCTTATCCAAAGACCTCGCCGCCATTAGGCTTACGCCTGCCGAAATATCCGAAAGCGTATACGATTTTCCGTAATTGTCCGAAATTTGCCACTTTACATTATCGTCAAGCACAAGCGAATCGCCATTGTTATACTTGCCGTAAATCGTTTCTTCATCCTTGTTTACGGCGTCAACAAAATAGTTTTCATAGCTCTTTATGCTTACAACATCATAATTATCATCATCGTTGTTGTCGATAAATTCAACCTTGCCCTCCGAAATATCCGTTATCAGCTCCTTGCTGTACTGCGTTGCATAGTCGAGTACTTTACCGTTGTAAATATATGTCACCGAAGAATCCAAATCTATGCTCTTGTCTTTATCCGTTTCTTCGTCCGTATACTCTATGCTGCCTGCCGACACACCCGTAATTTCTTCCGAATCTACCGCTGCAACCTTGTTTCTGTATTTTGCAACAAACACAATATCGTTGTAATCGGATTCGCTGTTGTAATAGCAGTTTACTCTGTAACCGAGCAAATCCCTGTATTTTTCCGGATTGTCGCATCTGAATGTCGTATCGCCCACAACAATTCTGTTTGTGCTGCATTTACCGCCGTAGGTCAGTGCGCTTACATCCGTAGCGTTTACAGTGCCGCATTCAAGCTCAACATCGAAATTTTGTTTAAGAATCGTCAGCTTGTTATCCGTCGAATATGAAATATCATCGCCGAATTTCGTCTGTTCCAGCATAGACGCCGTAAGCGCCTTAAACAGGATTTTCACAGCCTGTCTGTAGGTTATGCCCTTGCCTCCGCCTATACCGCCGAGTCCGAATCCCGCACTTCTCGAAACGTCTGCGAAACCTACCGGATAACCTCCGCTGATAAGCGCATATGCTTTATATCCGAGCATAACTCCCGTTATTTTTATCGCTTCGTTATACGTTATTATATCATAAGGCCGGAAACTGTCGCCGATACCGCCGTCTATAAGACCTGCGGCATATGCGTCATCTATATCCGAATAATATTCGCTGCCCGCATTTACGTCCCAAAAAGGTGCCGTACCCGTGCCCATGCCTTCCGCTTTCGCTATTCTGTTCGCTATTTTTACAAATGCGGCTCTTGAAATTTCAAAATCCTTGTTATATGAAAACATATCGTCGTCCGTCAGGAATCCGAGAGTTGTCATAAGTCCCGTTTTCTCGGCGGAACTGTCGTCATTTGCTTCCTTAATCGTTGCGGTACTTCCCGGCATTGCCGAAAAAGCCAGCGTAAACGCAAGAAGAATTAAAATAATTTTTTTCATATTAACCTCCCATTTTCTGCAAAACAGAGAATATCATTTTCGCCGTTTCCGCACGTGTCGCATTCGCCTGCGGTCTGAAATCTCCGTTTTCCATACCGTTTATAACTCCGCCCCGATAAAGTGCTTCTATGCTTTCCTGTGCATAATCGGCAATATCCGCATAATCATTGAAACCGCTGTATTCACGTTCCGCCGGCAATGTCTGGCTTCTGAATTTCAAAATTCCGTACAATATCTTCGCTGCGTCCTGGCGGCTTACGTTTGCTTCGCCGTTGAAATTGCCTGCTTCGTCGCCGTTTATTATTTCGTGCGACTGCGCCGTTGCAATCCATCTATAGCACCAGTCGTTTTCCGCCACGTCCGCAAACGTGGATTTTGCACCGGAATCCGTTATCTTAAAGGCTTCGAGCGCCGCTTTCAGAAATTCCCGTCTTGTAATATTGTTGTCCGGCCTGAACGTGCCGTCCGCATATCCGTTCAGAACACCTCTCTTTTTCAGGCTCAATATACTTAAATATGCCCAATGTGATTCATCAACATCGCTGAAAGCCGTTTCCGAATCCTCTGACGGTTTTATATATCCCGTATTAATATCCACATTTACTTTTCCGCCGCCACCGGAACCGCCGGAGCTTCCTCCGCCCGAACCGCCGCTTGAACTGCCGCCGCTCTTCACTGCCGAATATATTGCGGACTCAAGTTCCGCAGCCGTTGAATAATTATTCCCTATGAGCTTTTCGTCTGCGGATTTTGTCGAACCGAGCGCAAAATATTCCGATGCCGTGATAAGTCCCGCCGATTTCGCACGTTTCAGTATGCCGTTTATCTCCGCGTAATTTTCGGCAAGATGAACACCCGTCAGGCACATTGCCGATTTATACGCTTTTTCAAAATCCGCATATGTTTCAAAAACCGATTTTCTTATTCTTTTGCCGACTTCCTCTTTGAATGTGTCATTCGCCTTCACCATATACGGATATTCTTCAAAGCCCGTAATTTCCAGTTCCTGCGCATAGCCGCTTAAAATTCCCGCTGTTTCCGCATCCGTTGCCGTGTTGCGCAGTTTCTGAACCGTGCTGTATTTGCCGACCGTCTTTATAAGCTCCGTAATGCCGTTTGCCTTGCCTGCCGAAATAACTCCGGCGGCAACCGCATCACCCATTATAGAATCATCGTAAAACACGGCGTTTATAAAATATTTGTCCTTTGCTTCCGTAATCATCTCACGAACTTTTGCTTTATCTTGTGCGGCAATATACAAATTCATCGTTTCCAGATATTTTGAGCTTTCCTCTTTTGTTTCAAGGAAAAACCTCGTCTTTGCCGTATCTGCCGTACCGCTCTTAACCAATACGGTATATACTCCCGGTTTTCCCGCCGATACATAACCGGTGCTGTATGCGCCGCTTGGCGCAGTAACAACCTCAAAATGGTCGAGCATAAGCTCCTGAACCTTTTCCGGCAGCTTATCAAAATCGCTGTTTCCGTCTATCGCATATTCCCGTTCGCCCTCGCCCAAATCCACCGTAACGGACGGCTTTATAACCTCTATCGCCACGTCCGCACCGTTTTCGGCACTGCCCGAAATCGTAATTTCAGACAAAGCATAGTTCACATCTGCACTAACCGTTCCGGAGGCTGCGGCGGCAGCCGTCGGCATTAAAGCGGCGGCAGCTGCGGCAACAGTCAATATACTTAAAAATCTTTTCGTTTTCATACTTTTCCCCCTAATGTATCAATTGCAGGAAATTATAGAACATAACCGCTATATCCGTATTTGTTGCGTTCTCACCGGATTTAAATTTTATCGTGTCGTCAATCATGCCGAGTTTTTTAAGCTGAAATACCGCATATTTTACATCGGCCGCAACATTTTCATCAACATAATCTTTCATCTCGGAAATATCTCCCCGGTTCGGAATATGTTTGTTGCGTACTGCGGCATACAGCATTTTCGCAACTTCATCATACGTTATGTTATCCTTAGGTCTGAACAGTCCGTCTGCCGGCACGTCTATAAATCCGTTTTCGTAAAGCGCCTGAACGTTCACGTAATTCACATTGAATTTATCAACATCGGCAAATGCCTGTTCATATCTCACCTGCCTCAAATCAAGCGCAATCCTCAGCATATCGACAAAGCGTTCTCTTCTCATGCCCTCATCGGGACGGAACTTGCCGTCGTGGAACTGATACGAAATACCCTCGTTATATAAATACTCTATCTTATCCTTTGCATAATATCCCTCCGGAACATCCGTATAAACATTTTTGCTCATATCGTAATATTTATCGCATTCATATACCCATGTTCCGTTTGATGTGCCGAAATATACCTGCTGCTCCGTCGGGTGGAAGCGCACCGTCCAGACGTCTGCCGTTCCGCCGAGTCCCTCAATATGCTTCCACGAAGCACCGCCATCGTACGATTCCCATACTCCGCTCGCCACAGCATAGCTGCCCTGGTCGTTTCCTGCCGTCACAAGATGCTTCGGATTGTGCGGATCCTGCGCTATCTGATATACGGTACCGATACCCGGAGTGTCCGATGTTTTGTACAATATCTGGTTCCCGTCCACAACAAAACCGCCTGTATTCGTACCTATATATACTTTGTCCTCATCCTCAATATCGCAGGTGAATTTCTGCGAATATCTTACGGCTATGCCTTCCCACGTCTTGCCGCCGTCACGCGAACGGTATGTGGCATTTTCAACACGGCCGTATATTATATCGCCGTTCACGGGAGATACCGCCCTGACGGAATACGGCAGAGTTTCCCACGTCACTCCGTGGTCGCGGCTGACATATTTGCCCGAATAAATCGTATCGGGGTCTTGCGGGTGTATAAACACCATTTCGCTGCCCTCCAAAACCTTTGTAAACGTTCTTCCTCCGTCACGGCTCAGCATAAGATTGCTTCTGTTCCAGCCGCCTATACTCGCCCACACCTCGCTTGGATTGTCCCAGTTCACAGCTATACCGTTACAGGTTTTCGAGCCGTTCTGTCTTATCCAGAATCTGTCCTCTATCGGGTATGAGTCTACCATCGGGTATTTTTCTCCCCGTCCGGAAAACATCGAATGTGTAAAGCCTCTGTCGATAAAGGATATATAAAATTCCTTGCCGTCCGGCCGGAATATAAATTCCGAAGCACGGTTGCCGGAATATTTGCTGCTTGTCGGATGAAGATTCTTTCCGCCGTCACGCGTGGTATACGGTTCGCCGTCCAAAATAATAAATGCCGAATACGGGTCTGTCGGGTGTACCGCCATAGGCTCGCAGCCCCAGCCCCAGTTATCCACCAGGTATGCGTCCGTATTATGATGTATCGGCACGTTAAAGGTCTTGCCGTAATCGTTGCTGTATCGCATATTACGCTGTATCGTACCTATAGAACAATACAAAATTCTGTGCCCCGTTTCGTCCGGAGCGCTGTATTCCATATATATCGGATTTACATTGCTGAACTGTGAATTGTCGCAGGTAAATTCCCACGTTTCACCCGCATCCATGCTTGTATAAAGGTCTGTTCCGTAAATACAAATCCAATGCATGAGATTATCCGGATTTACAAGCACGCAGCGTGCATCTTTCATTGTTCCGTCTTCGTTTCTCGGCAGATTTCCGTTATGCTCCGTCCAGGTATCGCCCCTGTCCTCGCTTACGAAAATTCCATTGTCGCCGGCTGCAAGTATCACCTTGCCGCCCACTGTCCATACGCCTCTTGTTTCCATCCCGGCAAAATCGCCGAGGCTGTACCAACTTTCGCCCTCGTCGTCCGATGCGAACAAGCCCGTTTTGTCATTGCTTGAGAGATATATGCGTCTTTTTCCGTTTTTATCTTTCGGACCGAAAGCGAAGCCTTTTCTGTTGTGGTTTCGTCCGTTTGTCATATGAGTTATGAATCGCCACGACCTGCCCTCGTCCGTACTCTTATATATTCCGCAGTATTTCGTATCTTTGCCGCTGCCCGAATTTGCAAGAACAAACACCGTGTTTCCGTCCTCCGGGTCGAATGCGAGTGCCGTTGTTCCTATTGCGGAAAGATTTTCATTGCTTGTCGTCCAGGACACTCCGCCGTTTTCGCTTCTCCATACGCCCTCGGTATCCGTACCTATCAGCATAACGTCCGGATTTGTATTCGATATGGCTATCGACCAGCCCATTTGCCCTGCGTCGCCGCCGTAATATCCGTTTTTAATCTGCTGCGGTGATGTAAGATGAAAATTGAGCATCCAAGGCTTATACCTCGTTGTCGTATATTCGTCAATATCGAAATCCTCGCTCATAACCGGCATATCCGGTATTGTAGGATATTTCGTATTTATCTTTTTCCATTCAAGTGCCGTTTCATTTTTCTTTGTATCCGTTTCGTCCTGCTTTAAAGCGTCCTCCGTCACAACAAGCCTCGGAGCGCCGTTTTTCAGGCTTTCCACCGAGGGGAACGAAGCATTTGTTCCGCTGTTTGCCGCCGTAACCACAAAACCTATATATCCCTTTTCGGTTTTGGACGACTTTACATATTTTGAAACATCAACGGATATTTCTTCGCCTGCCGCAATGCTCTCGTCGCAAAGCTTTGAACCGGCTTTGTGAGCATTTCCCCACGAAAGTGATGTTTGCAGCCATTCGTGCACAGCCGACTGATATACACTGAGCTGCGCTTCCGTATCGGATTCCGCAGTCAGCGGTGTCATTTTCAGTTCTACGCCATCGTTCTCGCCTATCTCGTCACGAATGCGAAACGCCAAATAAATATTCTTTGCCGCTCCCTCAGTTCCGCTGAGCAAAAGCTCGCTGCCCAGTCCGTAAACGGAGGTGATGTGCGCTTCATCAACGTATGTATCCTGTGTTGCCGTATATTCCGCCACAGCAGCGTCCGCAGACGCCGCCGTTCCGGAAATACACATCATTGCCGACAGCAGTAATGTTATATATTTCTTAATCAAATTATATCCATCCTTACAGCCCGTATTTTATTCTCCGAATTCCGCTTTTGCGGCAGCGTCCATAAGCTTCTGAATACCGTAGGATTCGCAGATTTTAAGATATTCGTTCCAATCCTTGTCGTTCATCGGGTCTTTATCGCCGACCGTGAACAGAAGCAGATACTGTTCAACACCCTTTCTCCAGTCGGGGTATGTTGTAAATTCTTCGAGGTTCGGGTAATTAAATTTAACATCGGTAAACTTTGTGAAAAACGGAGGATCTGCTTCAAGATATTTCAGATACTGTTTTGCCAAATCGTCCGTACCGTAGTTTCTTGCGATTTCTTCGTCATATGTCTTTTCATATGATCTGCCGAACATAAACATATTTTTGTAACTTTTTTCCGTTTCGTATTCTTCGTCGTAAACTACTTTGTCGCCGTCCATTTTGTATTCTCTGCCCTCAAGTCCGTATGTCTGGAAGAATGTGCCCTCATCAGAGAACATCCAGTTCATCAGCTTGATAATATTCGGATATGTTTCTTTCTTCGCCATAGAAGTTATCATAGAAACACTTCCCATGTTGTTCGGCGCCGTAAATCCGTAGAATTTTCCGTCCGATGAATTTACGACATATTCGTCGCAAAGCTCAAATTCGGCATTTGTATATCCGTTGTCTTTAAGTGCTTTGTTCCATTTTCTTACGTTTGCATAGCCATCCAGAACAACGCCTATCTTGCCGTTTACGATAAGCTTTTCATATGCGTTGTTATCCGTAATACCGTCCTCGTTCATGTAGCCGCTCTTGCACCAGTTTCTTATCTGCGCATACTGTGCTCTCGCATACGGATGCATCGAACACGAAATGAGGTGTTTTCCTTTCGGGTCTATATCGCCTTTGTCGTTTACAATATATTCTCTCCAGGATTCAACGCCCATTGTCATAAGCAATTCGTTTACAAGGCTTGTATTTCTGTGCGCCATGCCCCATGTATCTTTTTTGCCGTTGCCGTCCGGGTCTTGTTCCGTGAACGCTTTAAGAATCTCTCCAAGCTCGTTTGTACTTTTCGGCATACTGAGTCCGAGTTTTTCCATCCAGTCCTTTCTCATATAGAAATATCTCGTTCCCGACGCATTTGTGGAACCTCGCCCCGGTATTCCCCAGTATTCGTCACGTTTTTTCACGCCTCGCCAGCCGGATTCGGGGATTTCACAATCATCCGCATAAGGATTCCAACCTTTTATCTTGTCACCGTATTCTTTAAACATATCGTTAAGCTTAATTATAAGATCCGACTGCATCCATGCCTGAACAAGGTCGAAATATGCTATCATGTCTATCTGCTCGCCGCCGGCACGTTTGGTTGCAAGCTGCTGAGTTACTTCGTTTGTCTGTGTGGAAATGAGTACCGGTTCAACTCTTATACCCGTCTTTTCCCATATGTAGCGTGTGTACGGATTGTCGTTGTAGTCATCACCGGATTTACCTATCTGAGATTCGTAGTTGTTTCGCACCGCATAGCGGATAACGGGAGCGGTTTCAAATGTGTCCCCTCCGCCGACATTCTTTTTGTCGCTCTTTCCGCAGCCTGCGAATGCAGTCATTGCCGTTGTGATTGCCAGTATTACTGCCAGTTTTTTCTTTAACATTTGTTTACTTCCTTTCTTTTTTTGCTTTTTATTTTATCCTTTTACTTATTTTATCCTTTTACCGAGCCCACCATAAGACCTGACATAAAATATTTCTGTACAAACGGATATACCAAAAGTATCGGGAGCGTTGCGCACATAAGCGTTGCCGCTTTGAGCGTGTCACTGTTCAGCATGCCTTGCGCCGCTGCATCCGTAACCGTCATGGACGATGTTGCCGTTTCCGTCGGAACGGTATTTGCCTGGAGTATATCGTTCAGATATACCTGAAGCAGTTTCTTATCCGGACTGTTTATGTAAATAAGTGCGTTAAAAAACGTATTCCATGAACTTACCGCCGTAAACAGCGTAATTGCCGCCAGCGACGGCAGACAAAGCGGAAGCATTATCTTCGCAAATATTTTTATATTACTCGCTCCGTCAATCAGTGCCGATTCTTCTATTTCGCCCGGAATCTGCTGGAAAAAGTTTTTAAGTATTATTATATTCCATATATTAAACGCACTCGGAAGAATAAGCCCCCAGTAGTTGTCCACCAGTCCCAGTCCCTTTACAACCAGGTAGTTCGGGATAAGTCCGCCCGTACCGAACATCATGGAAAACACCATGAGCGACATAATAACCTGTCTGCCTTTCAAATACTTCTTTGAAAGCGGATATGCGAACACCGTCATAAGTATCATGGAAAATACCGTACTCAAAACCGTGAACCACATCGTATTTTTCATGACCGTAAAAAATCGGTTGTCAAGCACAAGCTTGCGGTATGCGTCCGTATTAAAGCCTTTCGGCCATATCGAAACCTTTCCGGCAAGCACCGAAGTGTTGTCACTGAGCGATATTGCAATCTGATTCAAAAACGGATATACCATTGCAATTATTATAAAAAACATAAATATATTATTCAGCGTATCAAAAACGATTTCGCCTTTAGTTCTTCTTTTTAGCATTTTTCTGCCGCCTTTCCCATTAAAATTATAACAAGCCTTCTTCGCCTATCATTTTTGTAAATCTGTCGGCGCAGAATACCAATATGAAGCTTACAACCGACGAGAAGAAGGATACTGCCGTGGAAAGGCTTGTGTTCCAGTTTATAATACCCATCTTATAATTCAATGTATCAAGCACTTCCGACGTTGCAAGGTTCATGCTGTTTTGAAGAACGAATATTTTTTCAAATCCTACTCCGAGCATACCGCCGATTCTCTGAATAAGCGTAATTGAAACAATAAACTTGATACCCGGCAGAGTAACGTTCATAATCTGTCTGAACTTGCCTGCACCGTCAATCTTCGCTGCTTCGTAAAGCTCCGGCGAAATTCCGGACATCGCTGCCAGATAAAGGATTGTCCCCCAACCCCATGTTTTCCACATATCTACCGCCGTTATAATGCCCCAGAAATATCTTTCTTTAAGAAGGATATTCCCTATATCTTTCCCCGTAACCTTCGAGAGAAACGATATAAGCGCATTGCTCGGCATAAGTATCTGAATCGCAAGACCTGCAACCACAACGTATGAAAGAAAATGCGGCAAATATGAAAACGTCTGTACAATCTTCTTGTATGTCTTTCCCTGAATTTCATTAATAAGAATCGCAAAAAATATTGTGCCGAAAAAGCAGAATATAATTTCAAGTCCGCTTATACACAGCGTATTTCTTATGGAACGCATGAAATCGGGATTTCCGAACAGCACCTTGAACCATTTCAATCCTACCCATTCGCTTTTCGCTATTGATTGCGACAAATTGTAATCTTTAAATGCAATAACCATACCGTACAACGGAATGAATCTGAAAATAATCATCAGAATTATTCCCGGCAACAGCATTGCATACAAATCATAATTTCTCCGCAGATATGTTCCGCCGGAACTTTTTAATCCTTTTTTTGCAGCTGTTTGATTAGCCTTCACTTTTTTCGCCCGCCTTTATAACCTTTATAATTTTATGCAGAGGCAATCCGCAAAACAAAACCGCACTGCCCCGCAAAATCATTGTACACCATAGCAAACCTTTTTTCAATACCCACATTTAGCAAAATACCTCACTTTTTTATAACCTCAAAAATTGCACTAAAGTAAAAAAATTGCAACATTCATTCCATATTTTTTACTTTCGTTTATATATTTACCCCTTGACAGCTTGCAATTTTTATGTTATCATTTTTATAAGCGGCATATGCAATGGAGGAATAAAAAATGAAATTTAACAAATTATTCAAAGACATGAATTTTCTGCGATTCAGCACAAAGAACATTATGCTCATGCGATTTATCGTGGGCAACTTTTCCGTTATACTGTTTTGCGTTATAATTCTGTCGGGAATTTCCATAAATAAAATCAATCAGGTTATAACAGCTAATACAAATACATTTTCCGAAAATCAGCTCGATACGGTTTCCGGAACGGTTGACAACGCTCTGAACGATATGTTCAGGACAATGCACTCGATGTCGCTTTCCTCCGATACCAGCGATATATTTAATTTCAACGCATGGACAGACCGTGATAAAAATTCCGTGGATTTTTTCAACTGGATGTCGTTTTTCCGCAATTATATATGTAATTACGATTTTATACAGAGCGTATGGGTACTCAATTCAAACAATACGGTCATAGATTCCGGTTCGTCCGCAATGCAGCCGAGCGAATTTGAGTATTGGAGTTTTATGTCCGATACCATGACAAGTGCACGCCGAGAATACAAATTCATGATACCTTATATAACGAACGTTCACAGCATAGGCAATGCCTCCGTTATTTCGCTTGCGTCGCCGCTCAAAACCGGCGATTCGACATTTTCCGCCGGTATGATAATGATAAATATAAAAACAAACTACCTTACCGAAAAACTCGGTTCTTCCGTGCTGGATTCAAACTATATGTCGTTTATATACGACAAAGCGGAAAACAATCTTGTCTGCGGTTCACTGCAAAAATACAATGCTTCGGCAATAATCTCCGCCGCCTCGTCTTTTAATGACGGCGGTGCGGTATACACAATAGACGGCGTCAAATACACAGCATATATGAAACATTCCGGCATAGTTCCCGAATGGCATTTCCTTATTCTTTACAACAACAATTATATAGCGGAGCAGCGCCGTTCTATATATGTCTGGTATACGGCGGTAATAATAATTCTCGTGCTTTTCTGCCTGTTTTCCACATGGTTTATAACATTTTACATTTACAATCCGCTGCAGCGTATCATTAACAATCTGCGTATAAATATAGAAGATATGTCCGCTCCGGAATTAAACAAAAAGAATGATGAAATAAAAATAATTACCTCGCATATATCCACGCTCGAAAACGAGCTTAACGACAAAAACAAATTCATACGTGACAATATCTCAAAAATACGCGATATTGCGGTGCGGAAAATTATAGAAACTCCCAATCCCGACGCTTCCGCCGACCTTTCGGACGATTTGGCAAAATGCGGAATAGTTTTTACAGAAAAATACTATTATATTGCGCTTTGCACCATGGACAGGTATATCTCTTTTCTCACCGACCGCACCTCAAAAGATGCGGAGTCGCTGTCCGCAAAGGTATTTGATACCATATACAATGCACTTTCGCATACTGTAAATTCGACGGGTATATGCTGGAATAAGTGCAAATATGTATTTATATTAAACACAGACCGCCAGATTTCCGCACTGAGGGCTTCGGAGGCATTAACGCAAATAAATGAACAGCTGAGGGATTCGTGCGGATTTACGGTGTCCTTGTGCCTGAGCGAGCCCGTTCTTTCTCCGAACGAGCTGCATTCCGCCTTTGAGCAGGCACGCACACAGGAGAAATACAGATTTTCTCTCGGCAACGAATCATTAATTTTCTGTCCGCATACGCAGTATTACGAAACAGAAGACTCCTCCGCCTTAAACAGTTGTATAAGCAATATCACACACTTGCTGCCCACCAAGGATACGACGCATATACTCACCGAGCTGATTAAGTTCACGGATATGCTCTCTCCCCTTTCCCCGGACGATGTACGCAAAACCGTCATAAAATTGATTGATACAATAAAGAAAACCCTGCACACCGGTATGCCGAACTACGATTTCAACCTTTTATATATGCAGCTTGACACATTGTTTTCTTACTCCGTATTTGTCGAACTGCGCGATTTCCTGCCATCAAAGCTTATCGAGATAAGTTCTGCCTGCCGTGATTCCAACGATATGAATACCACACAGCGAATCAAAGAATATATCGATTTATATTACTACAACGACCTTTCTCTCGATTCACTTTCAGATCGGTTCCATGTTTCAAGCTCATACATAAGTAAGACATTTGCCGAAACATATAATACCGGTTTCCAAAGCTATCTTTCAGAGCTTAGAATAAGCAAGGCAAAGGAATTGCTGAAAAACACCGACTTGTCTATACAGACAATCTGCGAAAGAGTGGGATTTATGAGTTACAACTCGTTTTCGAGAACATTCAAGCGCATCACGGGCATCTCAGCAAAAGCATACAGAATGAACGTGCCGCAGGAAACGGATGAAAAAGACGAATAACAAAAAAGAGGCTGTATAAAAATGCACAGACCGCATAAAGCAAGAAAATGACGACATACCGGTATAAGCGAGAACACCCAAATGCACCAAATGAATTAAAACAGATGTTGAAATTCGTTCAAGAACGAATTTCTAAAATAAATATTGCTTTATGCTATGAACAAACTTCACCGCTCGACGTATACCGGGCAAGCGAAAATCGAACCCTTAATGGTTTTTATCGGCTGATTTTCCCCAATACTGCACAAACTCATTTGATAATACGGAAGTATTACCTGCATTCGTTTGTTTGTCTTGAAAAAAATCAGCTCGATAAAAACTGCTCGCACCTTATGACGAGAAAATTTTTAGTCATTTTAGGTTCGGAAGACGAAGTAAGGCTACCGCCTTTCGAGGATGACGAGCCGAAAAGGGCAAAAATTGTCCGTCATAAGGCATCAAGGGTTTGATTTCCGATTGCCTGACGACTTCGGGTTCAGTTTGTCCATTCTGCACTATTTTTCTAAAGCCCCAAAAGCGGGTGTTGCAAAACAATTTCGTTTTGCAACACCCGCTTTCCCCATTCGGAACTATTATTTCAGAATTTTTTGTTTTCCCGAATTGTCTATAGTATAATCTTTCTTATAAATAAGCTCCGACACCGTCACAAATTTAAATCCCTGCTTTTTCAATGCCGGCAGCACGGTTTTCAGTGCCTCCGGCGTATTCTTTGCGCCGTTATGAAACAAAATTATACTGCCGTTTTCCGTTTTTCCCACAACACGGCGATATATTTCGTCTGCCGAAAGGTCTTTCCAATCCAGACTGTCTACATCCCATTGTATAGCCGTATATCCTGCCTTTTTCGCATATTTTATAACATTATCGTTGTATTCGCCGTACGGCGGACGAAAAAGCTTTTTGCTGCTGCCGACGGTATCGCTGATTTTCTTTTCGCAGCCGTCCAGCTCTTCTTTAATCTGCTCCTCATTAAGGCTCGCCATATGCGCATGAGAATCGGAGTGATTCAAAATTTCATGACCGTTATCCGCAAATTTTTTTACGGAATCCGGGAACCGCTTTATGAAGCCGCCGACCATGAAAAAGCTCGCCTTTGCGTCATTCTTTTTCAGCGTTTCTATAATCTCGTCCGTATCGGTATCCTCCCACGCCGCATCAAACGTCAACGCAATTTCCTTTTTATCCGTATCTACGCAGTAAATAGGCAGTTCTTTCGGCGTTGACGATGCCGTAATCGCCGTATACGCTCCCTTTCCCGCCGCAAATATCATTATCGCCGCAAGTGCGGCCGCAGCATATATAAACATCATTTTTTTGGTAAATACAAATACTTTCATCAAGCTACATCCTTTCCGTCCCGTTTATACATATCTATTCACCAAAAATACAAATATTCATAACAATTGCAAAATATCGAAAAATCAATATATACTGCCGAAAATATAGGCATATAAAAAGTATTTTTCAATTATTCGTACTCATAAAATAAAAACTCCGTCCGCCTCCTCCGCACGGCACACGGTGTATATATATCTTTTACCTTTTTTGGATTCGTCAAAGAAAAACACATTTTTCTTTGAATTTTGCATTGCGGCTTTTCTCACTGCAAGCTGTGCTTCGTCGCTGTCGCTTATGATTCCGTCATCCGTTATGCCAAGCAGCGAAAAAAACGCAACATCAACATTTATGTTTCTCATAAATTCTTCCGTCATGCCCCCGATGCAGCACATATCATGTTCATAATAGCTGCCGCCCGTTATAATGCACGGAATATGATATTCCGCCGCCGCAAGAAGATTCTGAACCGAATTTGTCACAAGCTTTATCCCCTTATATTCCGCCAAAACCGGAATGATATACATACAAGTGGACGAGCTGTCTATAAACACGGTATCGTAATCTTTCAAAAACTTTTTCGCATTTTGCGTCAGCGGTTTTTTCTCTTTCAGGTGAGTAAATTTTCTTATATTAACCGGCAGCTCATCTCTGCCGGAATACACCGCTCCGCCGTTGTACCGCTGCAAATATCCGCATCGCTCCATCTCTTTCAGGTCTCGGCGCACCGTCATTTCGCTGACGAAAAAATGCTCTGCCAGCTTTTTCACGGACGCTCGCCCCTCCTGCTCCAAAAAGGCTAAAATCCCGTTTTGTCTTTCATTTAATACCACAACTTCCACTTCCCCTTTATTTTCGGTAAAATGTTCGATTTCAAACATATCGAACATTTATTGACATTTCACAAAATATATTGTATCATATATTCAGCAACAATGCAAGAAAAATTTTTCAAGAAAGGCTATGAAATTTATAATGGGTATTTTCGGAAACATAACAATGTATGATATATTGGTTCAGGGAGCAGGTATAATCGGCATAATCGCCGGTATTTTATCTTTCCAATGCAAAAGTCATAAGCCGCTCACGCTGCTGCGCACGGCAAACGAAATGTTTTTCGCCGTTCAATATTTTTTCCTCGGCGCATATACCGGAGCGGCGATGAATCTCATCGGAAGTCTGAGGAACTTCGTCTTTATAAAAATGGTAGAGCAAAACAAAAGCACAAAAAAGATGTGCTTTGTATTCAGCGCACTGTTTTTGGTTTTTGTCGCTTTCACATGGGAGGGACCGAAAAGCATACTTATAGGCATTGCAAAGGTTGTATCTACCTTCGCCTACGGCAACCGGCAGACGGCATATATCCGTATTCTGATACTTTTAACAAGCCTTTCATGGTTCTTCTACAATCTGCTTGTCAAATCGTATGCCGGCTGCATATGTGAGGCATTGACCGGAATATCTATAATTGCCGGAATAATACGAATCGATATTTTGGGCAAAATGCGCAAAGCTTAATCGCACTGCAATATTTCCCGGCGTATCGGCAGAACAAGCGGCGGTGAAACGGAAATTTCATCTATGCCGTTTTCCACAAGCCATTTTGTCATTTTTTCGTCACCGCCGAGTTCACCGCATATTCCCGCCCATATACCGTTCGCATGGGCATTATCCACTGTCATTTTTATCAGCCTTTTAACCGCTTCGTGGTACGGGTCGTAAAAGCTGTCGGTTATCTCGCTCTGGCGGTCTATGGCAAGCGTATATTGCGTCAAATCGTTGCTGCCTATACTGAAGAAATCAACTTCTTTCGCAAGAACATCGCTTATCAGCGCCGCTGCCGGAGTTTCAATCATTATTCCCGTTTCTATATTTTCATCAAATAAAATCCCCTCGGATTTAAGCGAATTTTTCACTTCCTCCAGCATGGTTTTAATCGTGCGGACTTCATCCGCCGAAATTATCATAGGAAACATTATCGCCGCTTTTCCGTATGCCGAGGCTCTCAATATCGCACGAAGCTGCGTTTTGAATATTTCGGGACGTTTCAGACATATTCGTATCGCACGAAATCCCATAGCCGGGTTTTCCTCGTGCGCCAATCCGAAATAATCTATCTGTTTATCCGCCCCTATATCGAGAGTACGTATTATAACACGCTTTCCGCCCATGCTCTCGACAATCTTTTTATAAATTCCGAATTGCTCCTGCTCCGTGGGGTAATCCTTGCTGCCGAGATATAGGAACTCGCTTCTCAAAAGTCCTATTCCCTCCGCATCGTTCAAAAGTGCCGCTCCTATATCCGAAACACCGCCGATATTTGCATAAAGCTTTATTTTCTTTCCGCTTTTTGTCACGGTTTCCTTGTCTTTGAACGTGCGCATAAGCTCGTCACGCTTTTTCCTTTCAAGGCGTTTTTTCTCCATTTCCGCAGATGTTTCCTCATCGGGAGAAATATAAACCTTTCCCGTTTCGCCGTCTATGATGACGGTTTCACCGTCATACGCTTTCAAGTCTTCGCCAACGCTCACAACCGCCGGAACGTTCATTGTCCGTGCAAGAATCGCCATGTGCGAATTTGTACTTCCGAGCGTTGTAACAAATCCAAGCACTTTTTCTTTGTCCATCTGTACGGTTTCGCTCGGCGTCAAATCCTTTGCGCCGATTATACACACCGACATCATATGTTCTTCCTCTTCCGATTCCGACATACAGCTGATTATTCTGTTTGAAATATCGAGAACGTCCGCAGCTCTCGCCTGCATATATTCGTCCTCCATTTCCTTAAACATGGAAGAAAAATTTTCCGCAGTCACAGAAACCGCATATTCCGCATTAACCTGCTGTACGTTGATTATATTTTTCACGGACTCGTTATAATCCCGGTCGTCTATCATCATACGGTGAATATCAAATATTGCGGCATTTGCCTCGCCGACCTCCGAAACCGCCTTTTCATACAGTCCGTCAAGCTGTTTCAGTGCCTTTTGTTTTGCATCTTCAAGCTTTTCAATTTCCTTTTCCGTATCTTCGATATGCACTCTTTTGATATTCGTTTCATTTTCCTTGTAATAACGCAAAATGCCGACAGCCACCCCGGAGCACACGCCCTTGCCTGTCAGAATCTTCATATCGCAACACCTCCCAGCGTACCGCAGCTATTATAAATGTTCTTCAAAAAACTTCATAACGGATTCTGCGGCAGCATCTTCATCTTCACCTGTGACCGACACCTTTACGCTGTCGCCCTGTTTGACGTTCAGTCCCATTATATTAAAAAGTCTTTTGGCATCTGCCGTTTTTTCGCCGCAAAAAACCGCAATATCGCTTTTAAACTTCTGGGCGCATTTAACCAAAAGCCCCGCCGGGCGCGCATGAATACCCAATTCATCTTTTATAACATATTCAAATTCTTTCATATAACAATCTCCGTTTCCGCCGCCCTGCACGGCATAAAAATTTTTGGCAGGGAATTACTTGATTATCCTTAGTTTTACCTTTTTGAATAATTATTATGAATAGAATTTGAAATATTTTTAATAAATCGGTATTTTGCCGTTATAAACTTGATTTGATACAAAGAACAAATCATTGACAAACAGCGATAACAGTGATATAATAAATGATTTCTCAATGGGCATTGTTACAGCTTTTTTTAACTTCTTAAAATATTGGGATTAAGGAGTTTTAACAAATTTACATTTTTATATTTTCTTATAAATTATCGTCTTTTTCTGTTCATTTGTCATAAAAGTTGTCGTAAATTAAAAGCTCCAAAATCCGCATTTTTCCTTTGATATTTTTAAATGTATCTGTCCTTTTTTCTTTTGTTGCATCGTTATATACATCCATTGTTATACGAACAGTATACCTATACGTATAATTTATGTTTGCATACATTTTTTGCTTCCCCCTAATATATACAAAACATAAAATCTCTTCCGATTAAGGAATCCTTTCCTTTAATAGAGTACGCCTCTCAAATTCCCAGTAATAATGCCTATTTACGGACACAAAAAAACTGTTTTAGACAGAAAAAGTGTTTTTTCTCCCAAACCATTTTGTAAAAAGCCTATAGATGCCGATAAATACTAGGAAAACTGACATTTCAAAAAAAATTTTAAAAAAAATTTAATTTTGTGACTTTTGCAACAACTTTATCTCTGAAAATGTTGTATACTGGAATTAAGCCAAAACGAGGAGCGCAAAAATGTAGCCACTTGCTTTGGCAGAATTTATAACCAAAGAAAGGGTTGATAATTATATCAAACGTAAAAATCTGTGATACCATTATGGGCGGTGGCAAGACGAGTGCTGCTATCACGTACATGAACGAGCATAAAGATAAGAAGTTTATCTTTATAACACCGTATCTCGAACAAGTAGAAAGAGTCAAGAGGTCTTGTCCTTCTATGAGTTTCGTAGCACCTGTAGCGGAAGACTGTAGTACAAAGTCGGAAAGCTTACAACGATTAATCCGAACTCGTCAAAACATAGTTACTACGCATCAGTTATTTGAGCGTATGAACAAAGAAGCAGAAGAGCTTGTTAAGTCAGGTGGGTATACTCTTATAGTAGATGAAGCATTAGGAGCAATTGAAACGCACTCGATAAAAGAAGATGATTCGAGTTTGCTGTTAGCCAGTGGTTATGTGCAAATTGATGAAGGTGGATATTATGAGCGTACAGAGAAAGAGTATACGAGAAGTTGCATGAAAGCGTATTATGAGGCGTTGTGTAGCGAGAAGGTTCATCACTCTGACGATGCTGTCTGGGTTTGTGCTTTGCCAGCAGAGATATTTGAATACTTTGAAGAAGTAATAGTATTGACTTATATGTTTGACGTACAATTGTATAAGTACTATTACGATTTAAAGCATATACCGATAGGAATAAAGCGTACTCTTGAGGACGACGAGCTGATATACAGATTTACCGAGAACCCAAATGAAGCAACAATCTATGATTCTATCTATAAGCTTCGTGAAGAGATACATATATTCGACGGCGCTAAAATAAACAGTATCGGAAACATATCGACTGCACTTTCCTCTACGTAGAAGAATATCAGAAAGGTTTCCGCAGAGATGCAGAAAAAGTCATCTCATAAAATTGAATATTAGGCGCAGCGGGTTGACCCGTGCGCCTTTTTTGTACCCAAAATTAAAAACATATGGAGGATGAATTTTGAAACGAAAAGGCGTTTATATACCAAGTATAAACGAAAAGGATATATGCGTGGCCGGCTACTGCGGCAACGAATATTCTTTAAAGACGAAGACCGGTTCGGTAAATCTGAGAAAATTTATAAACCCTCTCGGTTACAGTTTAGATTTGCCGACGCTTAGCCGAACTTACTGGCGAGTTAATGATGGTGCTGATTTATACTTTGAGGTAAACGGAAAAAGATACACACAGGATGTTATAAACGTTATATTTAAATATTCTGTGAAAGAGTGGAATAAAGTAAATAAGACGACGTATATGAGATGTGGATACGACGCAAAGAAACTTAATTGGCTTAACTGCGTTGCTTATAGCGACGGGATTGTAGTAGGTGTACATGTAAACACACTAGTTCAGAATGGTACGATAGTACGAAAAGACACGTCAGTGCAGGCAGCCGCAGGCATAGAAGATACTTGCTTTCGATACGACAAAGAAGAACAGATGTATAAAGCCCCATCCTCTCTTCCTACGATTAAAAGCTGTGCAGAAATACGAGAGGACTTGTATGAGAACGGATTTATTTGTGACGGCAAAAAATATGTAAGATTTAAGCGGTCCGCCGGTTCGGCGAGAATTGGCGAATGTTTATTTGTTACAGAGTCGCTGTATAAAGCCATGTTTGAGTATGCGTCAAGAGGATTGGATATTTGCGAAACTGATTCAGAGGTGCAGAATGTGCATTACATAGGTAAAATTGATAAGAATATTTATAAATGTATAACGGAAGATATACGGACTGACGAAGTTATTATCACCGACGAGCGTATACAGCATATCAAAGACAGACATCCTAATGATTACGAACGTTATTGTACGTATATGAGAGAAATTATAGAAAAACCGGAATACATAATTGAGGCAAATAAGGAAAACTCGGCTTTAATACTTAAATCTTTCGTATATGGTGATGAAAAGTTTAAAACAGTATTGCGATTAATTGCTTCAATAGAAAATTCGGATTTTAAAAATTCAATTATAACTTTTATGAAAATTGATGAAAAAGAATGGAAAAGATTGATAAAAAACAAAAAAATACTTTACAAATCAGAATAAATGTGATATAATATTATTACAATAGTAATGTTATTCGAGGTGGAAGATTTCGTCCACGTCCACACGCCGATGGTTTGACAAGGGGAAACCCTGAGAGATGCAGGAGAACTGGACGCCTGCCGAATAACAACTACAGAGGGATTGCTTCGGCAGTCCCTTTACTTTTGTTTCTATTGTAAAAACAGAGGAGCTGTTCAATACAGCTCCCCGTTACTTCAAAAAATTTTCACGCCTGCCGATTTGCAAGCTCTCTGTTGTACACCTCTAATATTGCCGTCTGAAGCTTTTCCCGCATTTCGGAATTAATAGGGTGTGCAATATCTTTGTATTCGTTCTTGTCGTCTTTCCTGTTCGGCATTGCCACAAACAGCTTGTCCTGCGACCGAATCACCTTAATATCATGCACGACAAATTCATTGTCAAACGTCGCCGAAAGCACGGCTCTCATTTTTCCGTCAGGATTGAATTTTCTGATTTTAATGTCAGATATCTGCACCTAAATCACCACCCGGATATATTTTTACCGGTGTTAATCAAGTTTATTCAATATTTCGGGAAAAACCTCCAAGCTTCTTTTCAAAATCCCGTTCATATACGCAATCGCTGTTCCGTAATTCGTCATTGGGATTCCGCTGTCTTCTGCGCATTTCAGCCGATACTCCATTTCCCTTGAACCGAGCATACAGCCGCCGCAATGGATTATAAGCTTAAATCCGCTCAAATCCTCCGGAAATCCTCCGCCGGACGAAAATTCATACACAGGCTTTTTGCCCGTATATTTTTCAATCCATCTCGGAAGCTTCACAGTGCCTATGTCGTCGCATTGTCTGTGATGAGTGCAACCCTCACATATCAGAATTTTATCGCCGTCGTTTATCTTATTCAGCGCATTTACGCCTTTCACCGCCGTTTCGAGTATGCCCTTGTAATTTGCGAACAAAATCGAAAACGACGTAAGCGTAACGTCCTGCGGAACGATATTCTTCACAAATCCGAATGCCTGGCTGTCCGTTATCACAAGCTTCGGTTTAACAATTTTCAGTGCTTCCTCCAGCTGCGTTTCCTTTACGGTGACGCATATTGCATCGCTGTCCAATATATCACGAATTGTCTGCTGCTGCGGAAGAATAAGTCTGCCCTTCGGTGCCGCGCTGTCAACCGGCGTTACGAGGATTACAACATCGTTCTCGTTCAGCTTGTCGCCGATTATCCTCTTATCACTCGATATATTAAAGGAAGCAAGCATTTCTTTCAGCTTGTTTATATTTTCTCCTGTTTTTGCACTTACCGCAATTTCGTTTTCCTTTAATTCACTTCGTTTTTTTATATCGCATTTATTATACGCAATTATATAATTTATATTTTTTAATTTGAATAATTCGACAAGCTCCCTGTCTGCCGGCTTAAGTCCCCCGCAATCCGTAACAAGCACGGCAATATCGCATTTATTCAAAATCCTTTTTGTTTTCTGCACGCGCTTTTCTCCAAGCTCGCTGTCATCATTGATTCCCGGGGTGTCTACAATCATGCACGGTCCGAGAGGAAGAATTTCCATTGCCTTGAAAACGGGGTCGGTGGTCGTTCCGCTGACATCGGAAACAATTGCCGTTTCCTGACCCGTAACGGCATTTAAAAGACTGGATTTTCCGGCATTCGTGCAGCCGAAAAAGCCTATATGCGTGCGCTCGCCGGACGGCGTATTGTTAAGTCCCATAACGCTCACCGCCCTTTAAAATCTGAAATCACGGCTGCCGTGTTCGATTTTCACAAGATTTTCTCTTACTATATCTTTCACTTTATCCTTGCCGATGTTGTCTATTTCTTTCAAAATAAGTTCGTTGCCTATTCGCTTCGTGTCCTCGCTCGCATAGTCCTCAAGATATTCTTTCAGCGTCATGAGCGCATTCGGGTGGCAGCAGTTCTGAATCTGACCTGCCTTGCAAAGACTCATGAATCTGTCGCCTGTTCTGCCCTCTCTGTAACAGGCTGTGCAGAAGCTCGGAATATATCCGAGGCGCATAAGCCAGTTGACAACTTCGTCCAGTGTTCTGTTGTCGCTTACGTCAAACTGTGCGGAATTTTCTTCTTCCGGTTCGGGTTCGCAATATCCGCCGACGCTCGTTCTCGATGCTCCGCTTATCTGCGAAATACCGAGTTTCAGTGCTTTTTCTCTGCATTCCTTGCCCTCTCTCGTAGAGATTATCATTCCGGTATACGGAACGGCAACCCTGATACAGGCGATAATCTTCGCAAATGTATCGTCATCTATTCCGTTGTCAAATGCACTCGGGTCTATATCGTCTGCGTGCTTTATTCTCGGAACACTTATGGTATGCGGACCTACGCCGAATTTCGCTTCCAAATGCTCTGCATGCATAAGCAACGCCGCAAATTCGTATTTATACATTTCAAGTCCGAACAGCACACCGAGTCCCACATCGTCTATGCCGCCCTCCATGGCTCTGTCCATAGCTTCTGTATGATAAGCGTAATTATGCTTCGGGCCTGTCGGGTGGAGCTGCTCATAGCTTTTTTTATGATATGTTTCCTGGAATAAAATATATGTTCCTATTCCGGCGTCTTTGAGTTTTTTATAATTTTCGACCGTTGTCGCCGCAATATTTACGTTTACACGGCGGATAGCGCCGTTTTTATGTTTTATTGAATATATCGTATTTATACATTCGAGAATATATTCGATAGGGTTATTAACGGGATCCTCGCCTGATTCTATCGCAAGCCGTTTATGACCCATGTCCTGCAATGCCGTAACCTCACGGCGAATATCGTCCTGTGTCAATTTTTTTCGTGCTATGTGCTTGTTTTTCAGATGATACGGACAGTATACGCAGCCGTTCACACAGTAATTTGAAAGGTAGAGCGGCGCAAACATAACGATTCTGTTGCCGTAAAAATCCTTTTTAATCTGCTGTGCAAGCGCATATACCTCCTGCACCTTTTCGGGGATTTCGCAAGCCAAAAGCACGGACGCTTCTCTGTGCGACAGTCCCTTTCTCAATTTTGCCTTTTCGATAATGCTGTCTATAAGCTCGACATTATCTTTGTTTTCCTCCGCATAACGCAGAGAATCCATCACTTCTTCATCGGAAATAAATTCCTCTGCTTTAGATGATTTCGGATCGTACATAATTCATCATTCCTTTCTTACGGGTCGGAAACCTCTTCCCCGTCAGATATATTTTAAATTTTCGAATAAGCCGTTTTTGTGCTTACTCCTATGATTTTACCGAGCTTGCCGGAGATTGCGCTTATGGTATCGAGAGGTGCGTCCACGGCGATGCTTATAATGCTGATATTTTTTTTGTGATACGGTATACCCATTCTTCCTATGATATATTTCCCGTATTCATGCAGAACCTTATTAACGCTTTCCGCAGACTCCGTATTTTCAACGATTATGCCTATTATCGCAACTCTTTCTTCCATATTCTCAGCTCCTTTTGCTCTAATATTATTGTACTATATTTTGTCGGATTTGTCAAGCGCAAAAAATCATACAAAATTCTTGATAAATGTTCTCCTGTGTATCTCGCACGGTCCGAGGCGCTTTATGGCTTCTATATGCTCTCTCGTTCCGTAGCCTTTGTGTTTGGCAAATCCGTAACCCGGATATTTAGAATCCATTTCCGTCATATACCTGTCCCTGCTGACCTTTGCCAGTATGGAAGCGGCGGCAATCGCCATGCTTTTTGAATCGCCCTTTACAACGCAGGTATGCGGAAATGCCATATCACGAATCATGTCGCCGTCCACAAGCACGTGCGAAAATTCGTGATTCAAGCCCTCTGCGGCTTTGTTCATTGCAAAATACGTTGCATTGCGTATATTCAGCGCATCGATAAGCTCGGCATCCGCCGTATATACGCAGTATGCAAGCGCTTTTTCCTTTATCTCGTCAAAAAGCGCATCTCTCTTTTTCTCCGACAGCTTCTTGGAATCGTTTATCCCCTCGATAACAACATCTCTCGGCAGTATAACCGCCGCCGTGTATACATCGCCGGCGAGAGGCCCTCTGCCGGCTTCGTCTATACCGACAATGAATCCGTCCGAAAATTTGTTGTCAAACTCTTTCATTTCCAGCACACGCTCGTATTCATTTATCCTTTTTTGTATTGATTTCGGGATTTCTTCGCCCTCCGCCGCTGCTTTCATGCAATATTCAATCATGCTTTCGATTTCCATTGCTTTAAGATTCTTTATACTCTCCATTTTTTAACCCTCTTTGTAAATTACGCAGTCAATTCCCAGTAAATCTTTAAGTTCCGCAAACAGGCTTTCTGACGGCGTTATGTAGCTGCTTTCGCCCGAACGGAATTTTTGTTTTGTTTCTTCAATATATATAACGACCGGTGTCTTTCCACTGTATTTTTCGAGAATTTCCATCATCCGCGGTATTAAAAAATCCTTACCGAGCCTGAATTTGACAAACAGTTTTCCTTTCGGCTTTATATTCTCCGCCGACACGCTTTCCGCCGGAATAATCTCGCTTGCAATCAGCTTCGCCTGTGTTTCGTTTATATCTATTCTGCCTTTCACAAGCACTGCGCCGTCCTGCTCCAGATACGGTTTTATCACGTCATACAGCTTTGAAAATACCACGGTTTCCACGCTTCCGAATTTATCCTCGATATTCAAAAATGCCATTTTGCCGCCCTTTTTCGTTGTTATCTCGCTCTTCCCGGCTATCATTCCGAACACCGTTATCTCGTCGCCGTCATTTACGGAAGAATCCTCGCCGGACTGCGCATTCTTAATATCCGCCATTGTAACATGAGGAATTTTCTTCATGATTTCCGAATAGCTGTCTATAGGGTGTCCCGAAACGTATATCCCTATCATCTCACGTTCCATGGCAAGCTTTTCGCGTTCCGGAAGCTCCCGTTTCGGCGCAAGCTTGATTTCTTCTTCCTCTATCTCGCCGAACAGCGACATCTGCCCCTCTATATTATTCTTCTTATCGCTCGCAAGCTTGTCAATAACCGCCGAAAATCCGTCAAGCAGCGTCGCACGGTTATCTTTCAGCGAATCGAACGCCCCCGCACGTATCAGGCTTTCCAGAGTTCTCTTGTTTATATCCGGTTTTCTCTTTGCAAAATCCACAAACGATTTAAATTCGCCGTGTTCACGTTCTTCAACAATATCCGAAACAACATTCAGACCGACATTCTTTATCGCCGCAAGTCCGAAACGTATGTTTCCGCCGTCCGCCGTGAAGCGTTCGTAGCTTCGGTTTATATCCGGCGGCAGAAGCTTTATTCCCATTCGCTGAATTTCGACTATATACTGATATATCTTGTCCGGCACGGACAGCACGCTCGAAAGCAGTGCCGCCATAAAATGCAGCGGATAGAAGCATTTCAAATATGCCGTCTGATATGCCACGACCGCATAGCACGCCGCATGAGCCTTATTAAACGCATAAAGCGCAAAATCCATCATCGAATCGAAAATTTCGTTTGCCGCTTTCTCGTCCACGCCCCGTTTAATCGCTCCGTCAATTCCCTCTTCCTCGTTTCCGTAAATGAAATTGTTCCTTTCCTTTTTCATTACGTCAACCTTTTTCTTGCTCATGGCACGGCGCACGAGGTCGGCTCTGCCGAGGGAATATCCCGCCAGCTCCTGCACAATCTTCATAACCTGTTCCTGATACACCATACAGCCGTATGTAACGTCGAGAATAGGTCTTAAAAGCTCGGTTTTATATGTAACGTTTTCCGGGTGATTTTTATTCTTTTCATACAGCGGAATCTGATCCATGGGTCCCGGTCTGAAAAGCGAAATGCCGGCTATAATATCCTCCAAAGACTGCGGCTTAAGCTCCGTCATGAAGCTTCGCATTCCCCTTGATTCCAGCTGAAATATTCCGTCCGTATTTCCCGACGAAATCAACTCGAAAACCTGCGGAATCGCATAGTCTATCTTCAGCAAATCAATTTTTTCGCCCGTATCTTTTTCTATCATATCGAGAGTATCTTTTATTATGGTTAAGTTTCGCAGTCCGAGAAAATCCATCTTCAAAAGACCCATTTCCTGAACCGTTTCCATGTCAAACTGCGTTATAACGACATCGCCGTTTTTCGCTACCGGTACATAATCCGTAACAGGTCTGCCGCATATTACAACGCCTGCCGCATGAGTAGAGGCATGGCGCACCATTCCCTCCAGCTTCACGGACGTATCTATTACGTTCCTTACCTCCGGGTCGGTATCGTACAATTCTTTCAGCTGCGGTTCTCGCTCCAGTGCGTCCGTTATCGTAATCTTCAAATCGTTCGGAATCAGCTTAGAAAGCTTGTCCGCATATGCATACGGCATATCGAGCGCCCTTGCGCAGTCGCGTATTACCTGTTTCGCTTTCATAGTACCGAACGTTATTATCTGCGCCACACAGTCGCTGCCGTACTTTCTGTTTACATAATCTATAACTTCTCCTCGGCGTTCGATACAGAAATCGACGTCTATATCCGGCATACTTATACGTTCCGGATTTAAGAAACGCTCGAAAAACAGCTGATATTTAACGGGGTCTATATCCGTTATTTCAAGCACATAAGAAACTATGCTGCCTGCTGCGCTTCCTCTGCCCGGCCCCACGGGTATGCCGTTGTCCTTGGCATATTTTATAAAATCCCAGACTATGAGGAAATAATCCACATAACCCATGTTTTTTATCGTTTCAAGCTCATATTTCAGCTGACCCTCCAGCTCCGAAGCTTTATCCTCATATCTTTTTTTCAGTCCGCCGAAACAAAGCTCTTTAAGAAATTCGTAGCTGTCCGTGTTTTCCGGCAGCGGAAATTTCGGCAGATGAAAGTTTCCGAATTCAAATTCAACATTGCAGCGTTCCGCAATTTTCACAGTATTTGTAACGGTTTCGGGGAGATTGGGAAACAGCTCCGCCATTTCCTCCGGCGATTTCAGATAAAATTCTTCGCTGCCGAATTTCATTCTGTCCTCGTCCGAAACTTTCCTGTTCGTCTGAATACAGAGCAGAACGTCCTGTGCGGAGGCGTCCTCTTTGTTTATATAATGAATATCGTTCGTCACGACAAGCGGAAGACCATATTCCCTTGCCAGTGTGATTATCCTTGTATTAACACGTTTTTGCTCGTCAAGCCCGTGGTCCTGAAGTTCCAGAAAGAAGTTGCCTTCGCCGAATATGCTTGTATATTCATTAATATATTTTTTTATTCCGGCTTCGTCCTCTTTCAGTATGCACTGCGGAATATTTCCGGCAAGACACGCCGAAAGAGCTATTATACCCTCATGATGCTTCCTCAGCAGCTCCGCATCCACCCTCGGTTTGTAATAAAATCCCTCGGTGAATCCTGCCGAAACTATCTTTATAAGATTCTGCCAGCCCTTGAAATTTTCCGCCAGCAATACAAGATGCGCAGGGTCTTTGTCGCTTCTGCCTTCCATATCGAAACGGCTTCTCGGCGCAACGTATACCTCACAGCCTATAATAGGCTTTATACCTTGTTTTTTCGCCTCTTTATAGAAATTTATAACGCCGTACATATTGCCGTGGTCGGTAAGTGCGATAGCTCCCATTCCAAGCTCTTTCGCACGTGCGACAAGCTTGTCTATCTTGCACGCACCGTCCAGCAGGCTGTATTCGCTGTGTGTATGTAAATGTACAAAATCCATACGCTTCCACCTTTACTTTAGATTTGCCAGTTCCATTATCTTTCTCATTTTGTGATTGACCGCCGACTTGCTGAGCGGAGGACTGAGCAGCTGACCTATCTGCGCCAAATTCAAATCCTTGTTCGCCACACGCAGCCGTGCCGTTTCTTTGAGGTTTTCCGGCAGATTTTCAATTCCTATTTTCTCTATCGCCGCCGCCTGTTTAAAAGACGCTTCTATGGTTTTGTCAAGATTGGCGTTTTCAAAATTCCATATCCTGTTACTTTTGTTGTTTACGCTCTTTTCCATATTCGTTGTAGACACCTCGATAACGGCGTCCACCGCTCCCATAAGTGCCAAAACATCGCATATCACTTCGTTATCCTTGAAATACGTAACGTATTTGGATTTCCGCATAAGCGTCTTTGTAGGTATGTCGAATTTTTCAAACAGCTTGTTAAACCCGAGATTTACGTTATAGTGCGACGTTACAAACTCTAAATGATAGCTTTTTTCGGGTGACATAACGCTGCCGCCGCCGATAAAAGCACCGGTTATATATGCTCTGATACAGCAATCGTTTATAAGTGTTTCCGGGATTCGGCAGCTGACATCGCCCCACTGCACAATATCCAGTTCGTGGAGCATAATCTGTGCATCACGCACAACAAGCTTCGTTTTTGATTCCGTCCGTATAACCTCCGTACGCAGAACGAACAATTCTTCGATTATATCTCTTAAAGTTTCGATAAGCCTTGCATTTTCCGACGAGATTCTGTATACGGCTTCATCTCCGAAAATGCTTATATTCCCGCCGAAGCTGACAACTCCGGCAAGGAATGCGTATTGGCAGCAGCGGCTCTCAAATTTCTTATTCAGCAGCGCATTTTTCGTCTGCAAGGTAAAAGACATTTTCATTTTTCTTTCACCCGTTTTGCTTCTGCATATCCTCTTTGAATTTAAGAACCGCTTTAACGAAGTTATCATTCAAAATCAGGTTTGCGCCTTTCGGATTTATCACAATTCCGCTGACGCCGTGCTTTGAATAGATGTCCGCAACGTCCTCAAATTTAAGCAAGAGCGCATCAAAATCCGATTCCTTATACATCATGCTGAATTCGTATCTGTCCGTAAACGCCGGCGTCCATGCGGATTTGTCGCTGCGCATAAGCTGCGGAATAAGTACATTCCCATCCTCGTCTTTCTTTGCCGGCATTATATATTTCCCCTTTGTAAGCTCATACAGCAGCTTTCCCACAAGCGCCTGCAAATCCTCATTTTTGCTGTCAAATTCACATTTCGTCAGCGCATACTGCAAATAAAATATCGCCGAACGCACCAGTTCGGGATTCAGCACCGCATTTTCCTCCGCAGCCGTCGGATTTTCCGCAATGTCCTCCAGTACGATTGTCATAATTCCCTCGTTGAGCTTTAGCGATTTAAATCCGTAAAAATAGAAAAGCTGACAATATTTCGAGATGTTGTTTATTTCTATAACCGCCGTTTCCTCTGGAACTGCCTTTATATTTTTTTCGAGAAAATTCTTAACTCCGAGCTTGCACATATCAATATCGGAAAACAAAAACGGTGTTCCCGTATAGTCCACAAGCGGCATATTATTTTTGTTGAATGTCAGCGCATATATTTTGTCGAGGCCTTTCAGCTTTTTCACCGCCGCATTGTAAAACGCCTGTTTTTTCGATTCAAAAAGTTCTTTCAGCGGAAGCTTTTCTTTCGATATTTCCGCATTTTTATAAAGCACGGCAAGCTCGTTCAATTCAAGCTCCGCAAGCTCGTCCTCGTTTTCTATATTCCCCGTAATATATTTTTCGCACAATTCGTTTAATCTTTCGTTTGTAATCTCTGTCATATGTTTTATACTTCCTCCGCATTATTCAATAATTATCTATTATAATAGTATCACAAAAACCTGTTTTTGTCAAGAAAAAAAAGATGGTGCTGCAAAACGAAATTGTTTTGCAGCACCATCTTTTGGGGCTTTAGAAAAATAGTGCAGAATGGACAAACTGAGCAAAAGCAAGGCTACGTCCTTGCTTTTGCTACAGCCCCACCAAAAAAAACATGATTATACGTCATATCGGCTTAAATCCGCTATTGTCTGTGCCTTTACGGCAACATATGTTTTGCCGTCCTTTATCATAACAATTGCCGGCCGGGGAATTTTATTATAATTCGATGACATGGCATAGTTGTATGCACCTGTAGTCGCAACCGCTGCTATATCTCCCCTTTTCGGTTCGGGAAGCAGCACATTCTCCTGTATTATATCGCCGCTTTCGCAGCATCTGCCGACAACGGAGCATTTAAAATCTGCCGTTTCATTTGCACGGTTGGCAAGAAACAGCGTATATTTCGATTTATACAGCGCATATCTCGGATTGTCCGTCATGCCGCCGTCTATCGAAACATAATTTTTATATCCCGTGATTTTCTTGACAGTTCCCACGGTATAAAGCGTCATACCGGCGTCTGCCGCTATGCTTCGTCCGGGTTCCATAAGTATTTTCGGAATATCAATATTTCGTTCGGCACATTTTTTCTTTATATGCTCCGAAACGGTTTTAATATTTTCCGCAATATCGATAGTGGGGTCGTCTTCCGTATATCGCACTCCGTAACCGCCGCCGAGATTCAGCTGTTCAGCCGAAAATCCAAATTCGTTTTTCATATCCGCAATGAAATCGAGCATAATTTCGGAAGCGGCAAAAAACGTATCCGAGTCGAACACCTGCGAGCCTATATGGCAGTGGAATCCGGCAAGCTTAACGCTTTCAAGCCCCAATGTATATTCAACTATTTCACGTGCCTGACCGGTTTCTATAGCCGTACCGAATTTGGAATCCACCTTGCCCGTGCTTATCGCTTCATAGGTATGGGGGTCGATTCCCGGGGTCAATCTCAGCAGCACGTTTTGTACAATTCCTTTTTCGGAAGCATACACCTCGATAGCTTTAAGCTCCTCGATATTATCGGCAACAAAATACCCGATACCGTTGTCTATGGCATACGCTATATCCTCATCCGTCTTGTTATTGCTGTGGAAATATGCGTTTTTCAAATCAACGCCGGCTTTCAGCGCCGTAAAGATTTCTCCCGACGAAACAACGTCAATGCCCATTCCCTCTTCCGTGACGATTTCATAAATCCTTTTGAAAGAAGCTGCCTTGCTTGCATAGAGCGGCAATGCATTATCACCGAAATATTTCTTAAACGCATTAACGTATATTCTGCATTTTTCCCTGATTTTATCTTCGTCCATTATATAAAGCGGCGTTTTGTATTCTTTTGCTATCTCCACGGTATCAACACCGGCAAACGTAAGATGTCCGCTGCCGTTTATACCTATATTATCACAAATCACGGTTATTCCCCTCTCATAAGCTTTTTAAATCTTTCCATTGCCTCAATCGTATTTTCTCTGCCGCCGAACGCCGTCAGTCTGAAATATCCCTCGCCGTTCACACCGAATCCCTCGCCCGGAGTTCCGACAACCTTAATATTATTCAGCAGATAATCGAAGAAGCTCCACGAATCCATGCCGTTCGGGCATTCGAGCCAGATATAAGGCGAATTTACGCCGCCGGCAAAGTTAATATTAAGCTCTCGCATAGTGTCGGCTATTATCTTCGCATTTTCTCTGTAATAATTTATATTTTCGTCAATCTGGCGTATTCCCTCGTCCGTGAATACGGCTTCCGCTCCCTTTTGGATAATGTATGGAACACCGTTGAATTTCGTTGTCTGGCGGCGATTCCACATACGGTTAAGCTCTCCCAATGCTTTCGGAACTATTGTATATCCGCAGCGTGTTCCCGTAAAGCCCGCCGTTTTTGAAAGCGAGCAGAACTCTATCGCACATTCCTTAGCGCCCTCAATCTCATAAATCGAATGCGGAATTCCGTCCTCGGAAATAAATCTTTCATATGCGGCATCGAACAAAATAACGGCTTCGTTCGCTATTGCATAGTCAATCCATTCTTTGAGCTGCAATTCGTTATACACCGCACCGGTCGGATTGTTCGGCGAACATAAGTAAATTATATCCGCATGAATTGACGGCGGCATGGGACAAAATCCGTTTTCCGCATTGGCATTCATAAATTCTATTTTTCTGCCGTTCATAATATTCGTATCGACATACACCGGATATACGGGGTCGGGAATCAGCACCGTATTATCCTTGTCGAACAAATCCGTAATATTGCCGAGGTCGCTTTTTGCTCCGTCGCTTATGAATATTTCGTCAATATCGAGCGAAACATCTCGTTTCGCATAATAAGCGGCAATTTTTTCACGCAGAAAATCATATCCCTGTTCCGGACCGTAGCCGTGAAACGTTTCCTTTTTGCCCATTTCCTCCACAGCATTTTTCATTGCATTGACAACGGCTTCGGCAAGCGGAAGCGTGACGTCGCCTATGCCCATACGAATAATTCCCTCGCTGCCGTTTTCCTTTGAAAATGCACTTACCCTCTTTGCAATGTCAGCAAAAAGATAACTTTCTTTAACGTTATTATAGTTTTCATTGATTTTCATAGTAATCTCCGTTCCGCCGCCCTGCGTCGGCATAAATAATATAATGTAAAATCTCCCATGCAGGGCAAGGAATAAGGAGATTATTATTGCACATCGCCGTGTCGGGCGACAGCGACGACTGTCCGGCGGTGCTGTTTCAGAATAAAACTCCGTCGCATATAAATGCGGCAGGTCCTCTTTTAATTATATGCCCGTCGCTTTGATATACAATCTTTAAATCTCCGCCCCGCAAATGCACCGTTATTTCCGTATCTTTTTTGCAATATCCGTTTTCAACGGCAGCCGCAACGCTTGCGCAGGCACCTGTTCCGCATGCCCATGTTTCACCGCTGCCTCGCTCCCAAACACGCATTTTCAGCGTGTTTTCGTCTATCACATGAATAAACTCCGTATTCACTCTGTCCGGGAAAAGCTTGTGATTTTCAAATATCGGACCGATTTTTTCCAAATCAAGTTCATCAACGTTTTCGACAAACACTACCGCATGTGGATTTCCGACCGACACAGCCGTTATATTAACTGTCTTTCCGCCGACCTCGACTGGCTCATCAATGAATTTGTCTTTGTCGCTCAATACCGGTATATCTCTCGGATTCAGGCTGATTTTTCCCATATCAACGGTAACGCTCGCAATCTCGCCGTTTTTCTCTTCGAGTTTCAATATCTTAATTCCGCTCAACGTTTCGAGAGTTACCTCTTTCTTATTCGTAAGTCCTTTTTCATATACGTATTTTCCGACGCATCGGCTTGCGTTTCCGCACATTTTCGCTTCGCTGCCGTCCGCATTGAAAATCCGCATCTTAAAATCCGCTTTATCCGACGGGCATATCATTACAAGTCCGTCCGCTCCTATGCCGAAATGTACGTCCGACACTTTTATCGCCAGCTCCTGCGGATTTTCAACGGTTTCTTCAAAACAATTTACATATATATAGCAATTGCCTATTCCGTGCATTTTTGTAAATTTCATATTGCTTTCCGCCTTTCAGAGAATTTTAATCGTTTATCATGCTTTCCATATTATAAAGCCCGGCAGGTTTTCCCTGTAAAAATGCGGCAGCCTTGATTGCTCCCTCGGCAAAAAGCGCTCTGCTGTGCGCTTCGTGCTTCAAGGTTATCGTCTGCGTATCCGTTCCCACGATGACTTCATGTTCGCCTATGATATTTCCCATGCGCACCGCATGAATACCGATTTCCTCCGGTGTACGCTTCGCCTGACCGTGTCTTCCGAAAACAAACTTCGTTTTTTCACGCACGCTTTTAATCGCCTCGGCAACCAAAAGTGCCGTGCCGCTCGGTGCGTCAAGCTTTCTGTTGTGGTGTTTTTCGATTATTTCTATATCCGCATACGGAAAGTTTTTCGCCGTTATTTTTGCAAGCTCGACCAGCAGAGCCACTCCGAGCGACATATTCGCCGACAAAAATATCGGTACTTTTTTCGAAGCCGCTTTTATTAATTCAATCTCTTCCGGAGTCTGACCCGTTGAAGCAATTACCGCCGGAATATTATTTTCAACGGCATATTCCGTGATTTCCGCCGCCGCACTGTGATGCGAAAAATCTATTATGCAATCGGCAGCACCGCTAAAATCCGCAAGCTTTTTATATTCATCGCCGTTCGTTTCATAGCTTATATCCGCTTTTGCGGCAACGGACGCTCCGCCGAAGCCTTCTTCCGCCAGGCGGACAACCTCTTTGCCCATTCTTCCGCCTGCTCCGTTTATTATTATCTTCATTGTAATATCCTACTTTCTTAAAGGTTTTGTTCTTCCATCAGCTTATACAGAACTTTCTTGTGTTCTTCTTCCATAGACGTAAGCGGCAGACGGAGATAATCCTTGCAAAATCCCATTTTTGCCATTGCGGCTTTGACCGGAATAGGATTGACTTCCGAGAACAGCGCATTTATTAGCGGCAGATATTTAATCTGCATTTCCGCACTTTCACGAACCTTTCCGTCAAGATACATATGGCACATTTCGGACGTTTCGTGCGGCATGAGATTCGACAGTACGGATATAACGCCCGCTCCTCCGAGCGACATAATAGGAACAATCTGGTCGTCGTTTCCCGAATATATATCGAGCTTATCTCCGACAAGCGATTTTATTTCCGCAACCTGCGAGATGTTTCCGCTCGCTTCTTTTATCGCTGCGATATTTGGGTGTTCCGCAAGTCTTGCACAGGTCTGCGGAGTAATGTTCACACCGGTTCTCGACGGCACATTATATAAAATAACGGGTGCTGTAGAAATATCCGCCAGATATTCAAACGTCTTTATAAGTCCGCCCTGCGTTGCCTTGTTATAATACGGCGATACGAGAAGTACACCGTCTACACCGACCTCACAGGCATATTTCGTAAGTTCTGCCGCATAAGCCGTATCGTTGCTGCCCGTTCCGCCGATTACCGGCACTCTGCCGTTTGCAACCTCGACAACAAACTTTATTGCGGCTTTGTGTTCCTCATCCGTCAGAGTAGAACCTTCGCCCGTCGTGCCGCATACAACTATAGCGTCTATGCCTTCGGCAATCTGCCATTCTATAAGCCTTTCAAATTCTTTATAATTTATTCCGTTTTCGTCAAGCGGTGTAATAATCGCCGTTGCAGCACCCTCAAATATTCTTCTCTTTGTCATAAAAAAACTCCCTTTCTATTTTTATCAAACAGTAAAGGAGTAAAAAAAACAGCCGTTTCATACGGCTATCAAAAATCATGCAGCTTCTGCACAGTCAAGATAGCTCTCCGCAATCAATGCGACAACAAAACAAATCTTATTTTGTTTTGCCAGCCCGGTTTCTTCGCCGAAAACCGACTTCGGCACCTGCACCTTTCGTTTTGGGAATTGCTTTGCGATTAGCCTTTTAATCCAAAATTACTTATTACAAAATGCACCTCTACCATTTGATATTTAATTTTCTTTAGTCTAAGTATATCACTCACTCTGCAATTTGTCAAGCATATATAATATTTTTGTGAGAATTTTATAAAAATATTATGTAAATTTTTGCAGCTGATAGTAAAAACCACATAATCGGTTTAATAAAACCGTGAGTCGGCAGACGAATTTCGGGTATATACCCCGCCGTCGGGACAGTTTCGCCGAAAATTATGAAAAACATTTTGACAAATCGGAAATTTTATTGTATAATATTATGTAGAGAAATTTTGACTGAACTTGATTGGAGTAAAGCTATGGCTAAAAGCAAATCGGTTTATATGTGCCGCGAATGCGGATATACAACCGCCAAATGGATGGGCAGATGCCCGGCGTGTCAGGCATGGAACACCATGGCGGAGCAGGTGGTAACGACAAAAAAAGAAGGTCGTACATATTCCGGCGAAGCGGTTGTAAAGCAGCTTTCACAAGTTGTTACGGAAAATGAAAACAGAATAAAGACAGGCAGCTCGGAATTTGACAGAGTACTCGGCGGCGGACTCAGCGTAGGCTCGCTCGTGCTTGTGGGCGGCGACCCCGGAATCGGAAAATCCACGCTTATTTTGCAGACGGCAGCGCATTTTTCCGAACACCACAAGGTGCTTTATGTTTCCGGCGAGGAATCCGAAACGCAGATTAAACTGCGTGCGGACAGAATACACGTATGCGGAAACGACATCATGTTTTTGTGTCATACCGACATGGACGAAATAATCAGCTGCGCAAAAAACAAACAGGCGGAAATACTTATAATAGATTCTATCCAGACAATGGAAACAGCGAATGCTTCCGGCACGGCAGGCAGCGTTTCGCAGGTTCGGGAATGCTGTATGACGCTCATGGAATACGCAAAGAAAAACAACGTTTCCGTGATAATGATAGGTCATGTGACAAAAGACGGAAATATCGCCGGCCCGAGAATACTCGAACATATGGTAGACAGTGTGCTGTATTTCGAGGGCGAACGTGTCCGCACATACAGAATGCTGCGCACCGTGAAAAACCGTTTCGGCTCTACCAACGAGGTCGGCGTATTTGAAATGACGTCCGAGGGACTTGCCGATGTGGAAAACCCGTCCGCAATGCTAATGTACGGCAGACGTGCGGACGCTCCCGGTTCTTCCGTGCTTTGCACGGTCGAGGGGACACGTGCTATAATTGCGGAAATTCAGGCACTGGCTGTCGAAAGCGGATTTGCCGCACCAAGACGTGCCGTGACGGGAGCGGATTACAACAGGACGGTAATGCTGCTGGCGGTTGCGGAAAAACACTTGCGTGTAAATCTCCAAAAATGCGATATTTATATAAATATCGCCGGAGGTATGAGAGTTACCGAGCCGGCGGCGGACTTACCTATCATCATATCGGTTTTGTCTGCGGTGAAAAATATGCCTGTCAAAGACGGACTTGCGGCGATGGGCGAGGTCGGTCTTACCGGAGAATTGAGATATATAGGCAATGCGGAAAAGCGAATTGCGGAGCTTTCCAAAATGGGTTTCAAAAAATGTCTGCTGCCCGCTGCCTGCAACAACGTAAAAAACATGGGTTTGGAGCTTATCTTTATAGATAATTTGGACGAGCTTAGAAGCCTCGGAGGTGAAATTTTTGAAAAGCCTTGCCGTTAAATCATATGCAAAAATAAATATTACTCTCGACGTGCTGAAAAAGCGCAACGACGGCTATCACGACCTAAAAATGATTATGCAGACAGTATCGCTCTGCGATATTGTGACGATAGCTTCAAAGCCGCAGGGAATCACGGTAAACAGCAATCTCGGATATTTGCCCACGGACGAAAACAACCTTGCATACAAGGCAGCTGCGGATTTCTTCAAAGAATCCGGAATATCCGGCGGAGCGGATATTTTCATAAACAAAAAAATACCCGTTGCGGCAGGTCTTGCCGGCGGCAGCGGAAATGCGGCGGCTGTTTTGAAAGGTCTTAACAAGATGTACGGCGACGTCTTTTCAAACGAACGACTGCGTGAAATAGGTCTGAAAATCGGTTCGGACGTTCCGTACTGCATTGAGGGCGGAACGATGCTCGCCGAAGGCAGAGGAGAAATCTTAACTCCGCTTACTCCCATGAAAGAAACTCCTTTTGTACTGGCTACGCCGAGAATGGCAGTATCCACAAAAAAGGTTTTCGCAAAGCTTGACGCCGATGCGCTGACGGAGCATCCCGATACGGACGGCGTTATAAATGCAATAAAAAACGGCAATATCCACGAAACGGCTATACGAATGTACAATGTACTCGAAACGGCAATGTGCCACCCGATTATAAACAAATTAAAAGGGCAGATGATAGACCTCGGTGCTCTCGGAACCGTCATGAGCGGAAGCGGTCCGACGGTTATAGGAATTTTTGAAACCGAAGAATCCGCAAAGAAAGCGGAAAAATATTTCAGAAAGAACTCTGTAACGGCATATGCCGTGCAAAGTGTACGGAAAGGTGTGGGATAAAGTGAGTGAAATCGCAGCTAAACAACCTCTGAGCGATACAATATGCGATGCGCTGAAAAAGGATATTCTGGACGGCGTTTTAAAGCCGGGACAAAGGCTCATGGAGATACAATATGCCCGGAAATTAGGTGTGAGCAGGACGCCGTTTCGCGAGGCGGTGCGCCGTCTCGAAATTGAAGGACTTGTCACCGTTCTCCCCAGGCGGGGTGCGCACGTAAGCAATCTTTCAAGACGCGATATAAGCAACGTGCTTGATATTCGCAGTGCGCTTGATATGCTTGCGGCAGGTCTTTTTGTTATGCACAAGACGGACGAGGATATCGTCTGTCTTAAGCAGATCGAATCTGCTTTTGAAACCGCCGCAAATGAAAATGACATTCAGGGACAGATTTTGAACGATGTCAAATTTCATGAATATATCTATTCAAAAACCGGAAATGAAAAGCTTATTTCGCTTTATGCCGGATTTAAAGACCAACTCTACAGATACAGGGCACTGTATCTGAAAGAGGAAAACTATACATCACTCATAGCAAAAGAACATAATCAGCTGATTGAAGCATTTGAAACGGATAATCTGAAAAAATCAAAACAGATTTCGGAAAAGCATATTGCAAATCAGAAAAAGAATCTGACGGAGGCGTAATAAATGTATATACGTCAGCATTTTATGACGATTACAAAACACAGGCACAAGGTAATTTCGCATTGCATAAAGGCAGGTATTCCTCTCAGGGGATTTCTGCACGACCTTTCAAAATATACACCGACGGAATTTTTGAACGGAATAAAGTATTATAAGGGTACGAAAAGTCCGAACGTCGGCGAGCGTGAGGAAAAGGGGTATTCCTCCGCCTGGCTTCACCACAAGGGCAGAAACAAGCATCATTTTGAATACTGGACGGATTATAGCGTGACGAAACGAAAGGTAATACCCATAAAAATGCCGATTGTCTATGTGAAAGAGATGTTTTGCGACCGTGTTGCCGCCAGTAAAATATATCAGGGCGAAAACTATACGGACGCTCACCCGCTCAAATATTTTATGAACGGCAAACCGAATCGTTTCATTAATGAAGAAACCTCGGATTTGCTCGAAAAATGGCTCGTAATGCTTGCCGAACAAGGTGAGAACAAGGTATTTGAAGAAATACGAAATACAAACGAATATTAAAATTATGGGGCAAAATGAAATCATTTTGCCCCATAATTTTTTGTCCGAACTTATCTATCCAAGAGTCCGTACTTTATTTTAACTCTTTCAATTTTTTCTATCATGGGTTCAGCGGCAAACCACAGGAAAAACACCGTTGAAACCGCATGAATTAAATCGAACGGTATACCCAATATGCACGAAGAAACTATCATTTTAAAATTGATATTCGTCTGCGCCATAACAACCGTTGCACTGTTCATTATAACTCCGTACAGTACAAACACGGAAACAAAGCCGAAAACGCAAAGCGAAACCTTTTCTTTTTTCATCAATCCCGCATCAAACAGTGTCCCGGCAATAAAGCCTATCAACCCAAACGAAAACATCTGCCACGGCGTCCATGGGCCTTGGCCGAAGAAGAAATCCGATACAAACGCCGTAACCGCACCGACCAAGAATCCCGCTTCGCCTCCGAAGCATATTCCCGATATGATAACGACCGCCGCAACTGGCTTGAACTGCGGAAGCATATAAAATGCGGTTCTTCCGGCAACGGCGATGGCGCAAAGCACGCTCACCGTAACAATTTCCTTCGGCTGTGGTTTGCGACTCTCAAACAATGCACAAAACGGCACAAGCGTTTCAAGAATTATCATCAGACTTATGAAATAATATTTCTTGTCATGCAGAGTGTGTATTCCGATATACATTGTAAAAGGTATTGCAATTAATATAAAAAACAATGCCGCAGCAGTGCGTTTCGTGAATCTCCTTTCGGATTTCGGACGGCGAACGGATTTTATATCAATATGCTTTTGCGGCAACAAAAACATCAGCGATACGGCACATTCAAATATGGTCGCAAACATAAACGGCACGACGCCGATTTTTCCGGTTATTCCCTTTTTGAATATTTCCGTCAATACAAAAAACAGTGCGAATACACAGCCGAGTGTGAGCCGAAGCGGATCTATCCGTTTATCCTTTTTCGGCATCTCCGCTTTTTCCGTCACTTCAAAATCATAATTTTTTCTGCGTTTTTCCCGTACCTCACCGCCGAATGACAAAACTATATCGTCCGCAAGAACAGCTTGCGGAAGTACTGTTCGTGCCATACGGTTCGCCGATGTTGTATAAAAGTTTTTCCCGGCAAAAAACTCCCTCGGAGTGCCGCTCGAAGTAATCGAACCGTCGAAAAACATTGCGCAGCGGTCGGCAAATTCGGCGCAAAATTCAATGTCATGCGATACCGCAACAACCGTTACCCCACGGGCATTAAGACTTTTTATAATATCGGCAAATTCAGATTTGAATTGTGCGTCCATGCCTTTTGTAGGCTCGTCCAGAAGCAGTATTTCGGGATTCGTCAGCAGCACCTTTGCGAGTGCCGCTCTCTGCTGTTCCCCTCCCGAAATATCATACGGGTGGCTGCCGAGAAGATTCTCAATTCTGCACAGCCTTGATATGTCCCGAATTTTTTCTTTTTTGTCCCCTTTTGTCAATTTTTTATCCGATAATATTTCTTCAAGGTCGAGTGCCACAGTCTTTTTAACAAACAGCGTCTGCGGATTTTGCGGCAAAACACCGATAAGTCCGCTGTACGGATTTCGTATTTCGGAAATGCTCTTCCCGTTAATAAATACCTTTCCGCGATACGGGGAATTAAGTCCGCTCATGAGTGAGAGTGCCGTGGTTTTGCCCGTTCCGTTGCCGCCGACTATGGCGAAAAACGTCCCCTTTTCTATTTTCAGGCTAAGTCCCTTTATTACGTCCGGCAAATCCTTTTCATATCGAAACCAAACGTCTTTCAGCTCAATCGCCGTTGCTTCGGATTTGATTTCTCCGGAAGCTTTCGGTATTTTATCCGTATTCGGTGTATGCATTTTCGTATATTCTTCAAGCCACTTTCTGCCGTCACACACCGTTATCGGGCAGTCCGAGCCGTTTGTCAGCGTTCCGTAAATGCGCATCGGAGCAGGGAGTGCGTCATACATTTCGTTATCCGATTTCCTTAAGATTTTCTCAGCTTTCTGCGGCTCGCCGTCAAATATGATTTTTCCGTTTTCCATGACTATTATCCTGTCTGATATGGGGAATGCGTCCTCCAATCTGTGTTCCGTCAGAATAACCGTTGTTCCGAGTTCCCGGTTGATTTTTTCCAATGTCTTGAGAAATTCCTGTGCCGCAATCGGGTCAAGCTGGCTCGTCGGCTCGTCCAGAAGCAGCACGGACGGCTGCATGACCATAACGGAAGCCAAATTCAAAAGCTGCTTTTGCCCTCCGGAAAGCTCGGTAACCTTTTTATGAAACCATGTTTGTATACCGAAAAAAGAAGCCATTTCGGAAACCCTCGTTCTTATTTCGGGCGTGGAATATCCAAGGCTCTCAAGTCCGAAAGCAAGCTCATGCCACACCTTGTCAGTAACAATCTGATTATCCGGACTTTGCATAACATAACCGATTTTTGATACCTGTCCCTTATCGTCCAATTCAGACAAAAATTTATTCTCAAAATATATATTTCCGCTTATCGTCCCCACAGGGGAAACGACAGGTTTGAGAAGCTTCAGCAGTGTAGTTTTTCCGCAGCCGGATTTTCCGCAAATCGTTATAAATTCGCCGCAGCCGATTGTCAGATTGATATTTTTAAGCGCACTGCCGTTTCTTTCGGGATATGCAAAGCTTAAATTTTCGATTCTATAGCTTTCCACCTTAAAACCTCCCTTGTCTCAATCATTATCGGGTATACGCAAAGCGCAAGATATGATATAAATACACTCGCCGAAAATAGTGTAAATTCGGCACTTTTCAATGACGGAAAATATCTGAAATATATTCCTCCGAATATACTGCCGATAAGTGTGTATATTCCGAAAAACATAATATATATAAGTGCTGTCTTATCCCGCTTGTCAAATGTAAAAATCGAAAATGCCGTTCTGCCCGGAAGTCCGTAACCTCTCGCTTTCATGCTGCCTGCGGTTTCGATTGCGTTTTCCAATGCCCATGTAATCATTACCGATAATATCATAAGTCCGCATTTTGCCTTTTTAACAATTCCGCCGTCCGCCGTGCTTCTGCCTATGCATTTCTGCGCATTTGAAACAACTTTCAGCTGTGCGGAAAACCTCGGTACGAACCGCAGCGTCATTGACAGCACAAGCGAAAGCGACGGAATTATCTTTCCGAAAAGATAAACGAATTTGTCGCTCGTCATTATAGCATTGTAGCATGAAAACCAATATATCACGCTTATCAGCAAAACCGCCGCACCGATTCCGTACAGCAGCGATTCAAGCGTAAATGGATTTCCGCTCGGCAGATAGGCAAGGATAGTTGCACCCTCGTGATTAAATGCCGGATTCGTCAATGCCGTTATTGTGAGAATCGGCAGCGTATATATCAAGCTCATTTTTGTTTTTCGGCTGCCGTTCAGCATTGCCGAATAAGTGAATGCGCAGATAAACGATATTGCAAGGCATATCGGGTGTGTAAAAAAACAGGAAAAGCCTATTACAAACACAAAATATACCATATTCACAATCGGGTGATATGTTTTAAATTCTTTCATAATCATTCTCCGTTTTTTGCCGCATAATTTCCGCCCACATCCTTGCCGAGGTCGCAGGTATATACCCACTCGACCTTATCGCCCTCTTTGAGCTGATACCTCGAACAGCCGTAGTTCGGAAACCAGCCGTTCACGCTGTACATCCAGCCGGAAAGCTCGCCGCAGTCAAATTCGTACAGATTTGCAATCCCCTCGATATATGCGCTGTTGTACACGGGTGTGTTTACAAATTCCATATGGATTTTGTTCCGTTTCATTTCTCTCACAAGCAGATTAAAAACGCTTTCGCCCTCATAAAACGTCACTTTCTTTTCCGGATATATAACGCCGTCCTGCGGCACAAGCTCACGCTTTTCCTCTTTCAGCCACGAAATATTTTTAAGTATCGTATCGCATCGCACGGACAATGTGCAGGTATGCTCCGTGTCCGTAACCACTGCGTCCTGCGGTTCGGCAGGCTGCGGCTTGCCGCTCGGAACAGGGTCGGTGCGATACTCGTCCCGGTGCGCCTTTGTGCTCGGCTCCGGTTCTTTCGTTTGGCTCGGCTGAACTGACGGAGAAAGGGTTTCCGGCGGTGCACTTTCTTCCGCATTTTTAACCTCCGGCGTCTGTTCGGGTATATCTAAATCCGCTTTTTTCGCAGTCTGCGCCGTTGTTTTCGGCTTGGCGGTTTCCGTGCGGTTTACGTCAAACCCCCGAAGCGACGGCGCATTTCCACCGTACCAAAACGCAAATACCAGAACCGCCGCTACGACTGCGCACGTTATAATCTTATATCTTTTCATGTCAATCTCCCAACAGATTCGATTTATCCAGCATATTATAAACCATATCGGCTATTTCGCCTCTTGAAATGTTTTCTTTCGGTTTTATATCCATATCGTCATAAACTGCGATTTTTTCACGGCAGCAGAATGCAAAATCATTTACAGCCCAACTTGATATTTTTACATAATCGGCAAATTCCGCCAGAATATCTCTTGCTTCCGCCGTTGCCATATCGTTTTTCATTCCGCAGAGTGCCGCCGCCCTCGCCGTCATGACAACGGCTTCTTCTCGGGTTATTGTTCCGTTCGGATTAAATTCACTCTCAGATATTCCGTTTACAATACCGTAGGAGCGTGCGGTATTTACATACTTGTAATACCAATCCCCGGCGGTTACGTCAGCAAATGCCGTACCGTCTTTTTCCGGCAGACCCAAGGCACGCACTGTTATCGCCGCAAATTCCGCACGTGATACATACGAATCGGGTTCAAATGAATTTTCGGATTTTCCGTTTATAATATTTCTTGAAGCCAAGGCTTCAACCGCCTTTTGATATTTATGTCCCTTAATGTCATAAAACGTTTTGCCCGCCGCTGTTATCTCCGATTTTTTCACATCGTGATTTTTGCCGTCAAGCCCTGTTTGCACCGTGTTTTCATCATGAACCCTTTGAACGGCGTCCGTCATGCGGTATAAACTGTTTTTGTTTTCCGACACCCTCTTTACATCAACCAAAGCATAAAATGCCTGTTCGGTTGCCATAAGATTTGAACCGCCGCCGTATATGTGGCAAAATCCGTTTTCGGGAATATAATACGATAATAAATTATCGGTCAGTGTATTTCCGTTTTTAACGAATCTGCTGTCATCAAGCGGTATTCCAAGTTCGCAAAGTGCTGCTATTACCTGCGAACAGCTTTCGGAATTTTCCGTGCTCCAGCTTGAGAAACCGCCTTTTTCATTCTGCATTTCCGATAAGCAATCCAAAGCACGTTCAACGGCGGCTTCAACCTTTGTGTCCTCACGGTATTTCGCCAAAGCCTGCAATGCCATTGCCGTAATATCCGCATCCGGAGTGTCGGAGGCAAGCGCCCAGCCGCCTTTCGGATTCTCACATTTCAAAAGGTATGCAACATATTTTTTCTTTATCTCGTCCGTGCCGTAGTTTCCGCTGTCAAGCGCTATAAGTGCCCATATCGCCCCGTTTATGCCCTGCTGCAGGGTCTTGTCGAAATCCAGCAGCGGAGTCGTAAGGTTGTAGCCTCCGGCATTTTCGGGGTTTTTGCCTATTGCTGTCAGCGCAAGAATAACTCTCGAATATTCGGTGTATTTCACCGAATGAAGAACGCCGTCTTTCGATTTTATATAGTTTAACGCAGCTGCATAATAATTATCAAAATATTCCTGCGGAATATCCGCATCGCTCCTCGCCAGACCTATAACCGTCCATTCGCCGCCGATAGAGCCGACCTGCGGGTCGCTTACCGTTTGATAAAGATATTGCGCCGTGTCGTTATAATAATCAACGGCGGCATTTACCGCCGTTGATAATGTTACGATTAAACATAACAGATATGATATTACTTTTTTCATTTTGAAATTCCTTTACAAAATCTCATCAGCATTGCCGAAACCTCCGCACGTGTAGCGGAATCTCCCGGACAAAGCGTATTTTCCGTTTTACCGTTTATTATACCGAAGCCTATTGCCCATTTCATTGCAGGAACGGCATATTCGGATATATCACCGCTGTCCGCAAAGCTTGCCATATCCGAGCTTGCACTCACGTCAATCTGTTTTTTCCGGGCGTATCGGTAAAGTATAGCTGCCATTTGTTCACGTGTGATATTGTCATTCGTACCGAAAATATCATCACTTATACCGGATATTATTTTCTCGCTCGCCGCCCAGCGCACCGCTTCCGTATACCAATCCTCGGAATTAACGTCTGTGAAGGACAATAGGTAGTTTACAACAGGTTCCTTTTCGATTCTCCAAAGAACGGTTATAAGCATCGCTCTTGTCATGTTGCTTTCCGGCTCAAAGCCTTTGTCTGTGCCCTGCATCAAACCGTTTTCATATGCGTATTTAACCGAATCGTAGTACCAGTTTTCTTTTTTTACATCTTTATATGTATTCTCGGAAAATTCGGGATTCTTTACTTCATCGGCTTTCTCTGTATCATCTTTTTTCTCAGGCTCTGTTTTTGTTGTACCGGTATTTGATTTCTTGCTGCCGGAGGACGAACCGCCGGACGGGAAATTAGTCTTTTCAACCGTATAATCGTCCGTGTAGTGGAATATGATTGTATCATTGTTTTTTAAAATCTGTTCTTCAACGCCTTTCAGCGGATACGAACCGTTTAAAGTATACATCCAGCCGGACAAATCACCATTGTCAAACTCCCCGAGTCCTTTAATTTTACTTATATAATTGCCCACGTTTGTATACGGTATTCCGTTAAGGCTGAGTGCCTTTTCAACCGCATCTGCAACGTAGCTGCCTTTGGCAAGTGTAATATTCGTTTTCGGAATCCATGTTACAAGGTTTCCGTCTTTTTTTGTGTGCGTATCGCTGCTTCCTGTCGGTTTCCCATGTTTGCTGTCCCCAAGCAGAGTGAAAGATACGGTTATTTTGTCGGAAGATCCCGATCCGCCGCCCGAAGTATCCTCTTTCACCTCAATAGGCTGTGAAACTGTTTTAATATCCTCCGAAGCATTTTCTCCGATATAAGAGATTATCATTTCCGTATCGGAGGTTTCAAGCTCACGATTCGGAGAATATGAGTAATCCGTTGTCGCTTTTTTGATTCCGCTCTCATAAACAGCAGATACAATCATTCCGTTCGGACTGAACGTTTCGCCCTCCGTGTAGCTTGTCTTTGTCGGAGGTGTTGTGATTTCTATCGATGTTACTTTCGGATTTGTAACCGTTACCGGAATTTCCGCCGCTTTCCCTCTGTAATCAATTATTACTTTTTCGGTATCGGCAGTCAATATTTCGGGAGTTACCGTATAGTTTAATGCTGTTTGCGCCGTTCCGTCGGCATAATTTGCCGTAACGACAATACTGTTTCTGTCAAACTTATCACCCGCAAAATATGATGATTTCACATTTTCGGTGTTTAATTCTATCGAAGCGAGTTCGGAATCTGTCAGTATAATCGGAATCTCAATATCTGGCAGTCTTCCGAAGTATCCGAGTTTGGGGTCTGCATTGAGGTTCGGAGCTTTTCCCGTTTCGTATGTAACAAAACGGTGGTTTCCGTAGGAATCACCCCAGCCGCTTGTATATATAAGTCCTCCCGAAAGAGTAAACGTATCGTATGTATAATCCTCGGGAACAATTAAATCGGCAGCTTTTGAGTAATTAACAACTCCCCACACATTTTTTTCCTGCAAGACATTTGATACCGTTTGTGCCGCAGCACTGTTTGCAAAGTTGTATTGTGCAGACGTTGAGCCGATTAATTTGCCGTCGTATGCCGAAACCTTGGTATACATAGCAACGGCATTCATATTATATATTCCGGCAAGCTTGTTCGCCGGGTGATACAGCTTGTCAAATACTATGTTTAATTTGTCGCCTGGGTGAACCGTTTCGCCGTTATTGATTGTTATATCCGCTTTTTTTGCGGTAATAATCTGATATTCGGATTTTCCGTTTTTTTCAAGCTTTATGATGTTTCTGCCTGTTGTAAGCGGAACCGAAAAGCTATTGTCGGCATTAGCGGATATTTCTTCAAAGCCGTTGTATGAAGTTTTTGAGTCAACCTTCGGATTTGCAACATACACCTTAACGTTTTCGGTTGTCGGTGTGAAAGCATATTCACCTTTTTCGCCCGTATAATATATGCAGTCATGCTCGCTGTCGAGGTTATCGCCGGACAGCTTTACTCCGCTTGAGTTTTTGCCGTTGTTTATTGTAATACCGGGCTCAATTCCGCTTTTTTCCGCATCAACCGAAACAACGAATACGCCTGTATTTTCCGGATATATTGCGCCGTAGAAATCGTCTGACGAGCCGAAATTCAAAGTCATTGCGTCATATGTTACAAGTACGATTGCCGTTCCGCTGTTTTTTGCCGTCAACACACCGTTATCATTCACCTCGGCAACATCGGAAGCGTTTCCGTTTTCATCAATTACCTCATAATGATAATCAGGCTCTATGAAATAATTTGTCATTATGTTGTTTACGGCTTCCCAGCTTCTCAAAGATACTATTTGAAAGGTATCGCCGGTCGAGAGTTCAAGATAGCCTTGCGGATTTATATTCAGATATATATCCGCAACGTTATATCCGTTGTTGGAAGCAGGATTGCGGTCTACCGTCGTTTTGGACTTGTCTGCCGGTTTCAGCTGTTCTTCTGAAATTGAAAGCGAAAAATCCGCAGTCTTTTGAAATGTACCGCCGTATGTTACGTATTCATCACCGTTCACACGGTAGTTGTATGTCGCCCTGTCTTTAAGTTCAAAGTAATATTTTGTGTCTGACCCGTCATTTTCAATTAAAGCAGGTTCTATCTCCGTAAATCTTACAAAATGAATTTTTCCCTTTTCTCCGACAAAAAGTTTTGCGTCGCTCGGAACAGTAATACTTGCGTCCGGTATAGCTTTTACAGTTACAACGCAAACCGGCGCTGTTATTGCCGTAACGGATACCTCATTTACTGTTTTCTCTTTACTTGCGGAAACAACATATGTTCCCGGAGTGTCAAAAGATATATCTGTTTTTCCGCTTTCATCCGTTGTATAATCCGTCGTATTTCCGTTGATTGTTAGAGAAGCATTTTCACAAGGGGAAAATACCGCTTCCCCGCTTTCATCATAACCGGCTTGGCTTAATGTAAGTTCAAGAGAAGCTCCTGTATATGCTTCCGCCGTATATTTATCGAAAGCCGAATAGCTTTCCGTATCGGGATAGATATTTTTATATATGGTTACGTCAATAAAATCTCCGTTTTTAATCTCATGAGAAAGACCCAATACGGTTTCTTTGCCGCCATTCACCTGATAACCGAAGTTTCCGCTCTCATTGCCCCAGAATTTTGTAACATAGAGGCCGTAATCTCCGTTTGCGGAGGAATATCCTGCGGTGCTTCCGCCTTCATAATATGTATCATGCAAAGCTGTAAATGCATCGTCAATTGTATATTTTTCCTTACCGGACAATTCTACCGGTGCAAGTGCAAGGTTATTTCCCGACTTATCATTTAAAAGTTTGCCGTACCCGGTTACATTAAGATATGCGGTGATTGCATTTTCAGCTTCCGCATAGCTCGGAAGCACTGTCATGCCAAGCAGCATCACAAGGCTTAACAACAGTGATAAAATTCTTTTTTGTTTCATTGTGATTCAATCCTTTCTGATTTTTCTTTCGTTTTTTAATCTGCCGAACCGAGCAGAACAGAATTTTTTGTACCGACCGAAAGATGCGGTTTTGGTTTCCACCTCCGATTTCCGCCGCAGGTAATAAAAAATGCTGCGGCAATTTTTCATAAAAATTACCGCAGCTGAGTTTTTCTGCGATGAATCACACTTTAGCAAAGGGTATAACGAAAGAATCCGCTATGCGAGCATACCGAAACCCAATGCTAAAAACATTACTCCTGTGCGAATGAGCATTTACGGAATAATATCAGAGCAGGTCTTGTGACTCATGCCATATAAGATTAAAAATCCGCATTTCCATATCCTGCCTTCTCAGTTTCCCAATGACCGGTTTTCACCGACGGATACGGAAACTTCGGCATATACACCGACAGTTCCTCGCAGGGGATTCGCACCCCATTCCCTTTTCACCGGCTATACCTCAGGAAACACCCATGCGGCATAACCGACACTCTGTATGAATATATGTATTAAATTTTAGAGGAATGCAACATATGCAATCCTTTGTCTATAGTATACCATATTTTATCTTTAATATCAATCAGCAAAACAAACAAAAAGTGAATAAATGACGTTACATTATTTAACCAATTGCTGTACTTTCGGGCATTATCCATTAAGAATTATAAAATATTATCTTTTGTTCCGCACAATAATTCCGCATATATTGATTCGGTAAATATTTTATCGCAGTATAAGTTTGAATAAAATCGCCCATAGCACCGTCTTTTGTTTGAGGCGGTACAAAAGAGGTACAATACCGCTCACCGCAAAGCGGCACTATGAACAATTTTCTTTCAAACTTGGTTTTGTGCCTTGAACTGCGGAAAGGAATGATCATATATATGAAAAAACAGAACATAGCATATAAGTCAAACTCAACGACCATTTTTCTGCGGTGCTGATTTTTTTAAATTTCGACGGTCTGTTTAACGAACAGTTTAAACAACTCCAAGCCGTTTATACTGTTTTATTAACCACCGAATCAAAATTGTTCATTACCTTTGCATTCGAATTCGACATACTCATATCCGTCGTATCTTTCGGATTGTATTTCAGAGTCCACACGTTCATACTGTTTCCCTCATGACAAAACAGAGGTATTGCCTTTCGGCAACACCTCTGTTGAAATCAATATGATTTTTTTAATTATTCAGCATCCTCAAATGCAGCTTTTTCAGCCCAAACATTATTGTCTACTACTTTTGTCCATGTTTCAGCCTCTGCGCCCTCTGCTTTTGTATATTCATGAGCGTTTGTAGCTTCAACAACATCAAGGTAGTACCAATCGCTTGCGCTTATATCAGACCAGATCTTAGCATCTGCGCTGATACCGTCCGCACTTACTTTTCTGCCGAGCATTCTGTTTACAGTAGCCATAACTTCGGCTCTTGTAATGAACTGTTCCGGTTTGAATGTTCCGTCTTCATAGCCGTTTACCCAGCCTTTGGTGCTTATTGCACCGATGTAGCCGGAAGCCCAGTAGCCGTTTGTTACATCGCTGAACGATGTTGCCGGAGTTTTGTCGAGTTTATACATATTAGCTATAATTGTAACAAATTCAGCTCTTGTAATAAACTGTTCCGGTTTGAATGTTCCGCTTTCATATCCGCTGATGTATCCGCCCTTTGCCATGCTCGAAATAGCCTTGTTAGACCATCTGCTTTCGTCAACATCGCTGAAACGGTTTTCTGTTGAAGCGATTTCAATCTGCTTTTCTGCTCTGAGCAAACGATAGAATACCGTAGCAACTTCTTCTCTTGAAATATTGTCTTCAGGTTTAACCGTACCCTCAGGGTAACCGATTATATAAGCGATATGCTTGTCTGTGAATATCGGCTGATCAGGCTTATCGGGATCTACAGGCTCTGTACCTTTGTCTGTCCATTTTGTATAGATAGTAGTGCTTGTTGTAAATGTCTTCTTGCCTGTGAGAGGCTGTGTGAATGCAGCGTCTGCATAGAAACCGCCGAATTCCTTGCCTTCAACTGTCGGAACAGTAATTGTATCAAAGTTGACTTCAACGCTGTTCTTTGAAGTAACAGCATCTATTTTGATACCGGAATCACCTGTGTCAAATTTAATTGTAATTGTTCTCGAGCTGCTGCCGCTGCTGCCGCCGGAGCTTGAAGAAGGAACAATTTTTACCGTTGCGCTTGCGTCATTAAAGTTATATTTAACTTTAGAAGTTTTGCCTGCCTGTGTTGCAGAAGTTTCTCCCGTTATTTTACCATTGATTGTATAATCGGCAATCGCATCGGAATTTACTTTTACACCTTTGCATGTAAGAGTAAGATTATCAAGATTGTTTTTGATATTCTCAATCTTCAGTCCATCTTTAAGTTTAACGCTTATTGTAAGCTTATTTGCATCTACCGTTCTGTTTGTATCTTCATAATATACAGCTTTAACATCACCGTCTTTTGCAGAGAAATCATCATTTGCAAAAGCAAATCCGCTCATATCTGTTGCACTAATGAAATCAGCCGGAATTACAATATCAGCAGGATATTCAATTTCAACTTTAAACGAACCCGTAACACCTATACCCTTTACAAAAGACTCTGCCGAATCTTCAATGCCGTGTTCTTTTGCATAAGCCAATGCGGTTTTATAAAGCTCATCATAAGCCTTCTTTACACCGGACATATCGATTCTTGCCTGGAAATCAAAATCCTTTGTCATTGAAGACCAAATTTCAATAGGACCGGATACCCAGTCAGTGTCTGCGCTTTTCTTCATAACAATCGTTGTCGGAACATCAACAGATGTTTCCGGCGGAATTTCCACAGCGAGTGCGCTTGAAGAAAGCGTCATGCCTGCCATCATAAGCAGCGCTAATAATTTTTTCATTTTGTCCACCCCTTAAATAGTATTAAAAAATTTTAAAATATACAGTGTATGTATACTATCTATACTCAAAATTATTATAGCATATTTTCATGTATTTGTCAACTGTTTTTTGCAAATATTTGCATTTTTTTAAATTTCATATGCAGATTAAAAAACATAAACAATAGTGTATAAATATTATTTTGCCGCAGAAGCAATATTTATCGAAATTGCCCAAATCGCCGAAAATTATATGCAAAAAAAACGAGGGTACAGCAAAAGAAATCGTTTTGCTGTACCCCCTGAAGCATAATCAAAGGATAATGCAGATAAGTCCGCCGCTTCCCTCATTTATAATTCTTTGCAATGTTTCCTGAAGCTTAAATCTTGATTCGTCCGGCATTCTGGAAAGCTTGTTGTTCAGTCCCGAATTTACAAGCTCGTGCAGCGACTTACCGAATATGTTGGAATTCCAGATTTTTTTCGGGTCGGTTTCAAATTCGCTTAAAAGATATTGAACAAGCTCTTCGCTTTCTTTTTCCGTTCCGACAATGGGATTTACTTCCGTTTCTATGGTTGCCTTAATCATATGTATTGTTCGCAGCAAACTGATGTGCTTAATTGAATTTAATAAAATCTCTATAAAAAACATTTGTGAAGTTACGATATACTACAATAAATTTTTAAATTTTAAAAAAATAATTTCTACGATAGCATATTATTATACAATTTTATATAAATTCATGTTTTTTAAATTGTATTGTTGACATTATAAACAAAATAGTTTATAATAATATTATGAGGTGATACTATGGTTATAGAGGAACAAATAAAAATGATAGCGGTTAAGTCTAATTTATCCCTTTCTGAAATCGGAAGGCGATTAAACAAAACTCCACAAGCATTTAGTCAAAAAATCAAACGCGGACATTTTACCGTGGATGAACTTAATGAAGTTGCATTGGTTGCAGGTTGTAAATTGAAGTGCGAATTTTTGTTTCCCGACGGATACAAAGTAGTGGTTGAATAGAGAGAGGGGAATTATTATTATGATTGAATATATAGAAGGCGATATATTTGACAGTCCCGCACAAGTCATAGTAAATACGGTAAACACAGTCGGTGTTATGGGCAAAGGCTTAGCATTATCTTTTAAAAATCGTTATCCCGATATGTTTGAAAGTTATAAAAAAGTTTGTGAAAAGCATCAATTGACAATAGGGAAATTAATGCTTCACCAGGAAGCCGACCATTGGATTCTTCTGTTCCCCACAAAGGAAAATTGGAGAAACCCATCCAAGCCGGAATATATAGAAAAGGGACTTATGAAGTTTGTAAATTCATATGCGGAAAAGCATATAACCTCTATTGCATTTCCAAAACTCGGTTGCGGTAATGGTGAGTTGGATTGGAATTTAGTAAAACCGCTTATGGAAAGATATCTCAAACCATTGCCCATAGATGTATACATTTATCTGGGTGTAAACAACGAAAACTTACCTGAACACAAAGAGCAGCAAAAAACAATTAAATGGTTAAAAGAAAATGCGAGAGATATGTCTTTTAACGGTGTTGTTGATGATCTAAAAACACTTAGTCCGCTCGTGCCATATGAATTTGATTATAATGGAATAAAATATTCTTTCTCATATAATAATGGTATATTCATCGAAAGTGATAACTTGCAGGTTCATGTTTCGGAAAATGATTTTTTCGTTATATGGGATGATATCAGAAATTGGTCTGTATTTAAAATACCTAAAAATAACGAAATCGAACTGGTATATGCATTATTATTTTCTTTGGGTTATCTGTCTGCAATTAAAATTATGGATACAAAAGAACATAAAATGGTTCCGGGGTATCAAATTAATGCGGGAATGGGACGCCTGTTTGATGTACAGGAGGTCAACTGATGGAATACATTGATGTAATCAAAAATAATATCGAAAACAATACTCCCGTTAAATGGTGGCCGAAATTTGCATATCATTACACAGATGTATCTAATGCTGTGAATATTTTAAGCTCCGGTTTTTTATATAGCAGAGATAATGCACAAAAGTTAGGGTTAATGCTTAATGATAATGCAAGCAGACAAGTTATTGATATGACTAATATATCCGTTCTCTCGAACGTCAGATTCTATTTTCGACCGCTTACGCCCACACAATATTTTAACGAAGGATATAAACACCCTGCATTAAGATATGACAGCGACAGCAAAGCCAATGTACCGGTTCCTATATTTTTCTTGTTTGATTTGGCAAAGCTATTATCTCTTAAGGGTGTTAAGTTCTCCGAACGCAGGCAAGCAGGCAGAGGTGCCGATTTGTGCGAGGGTGTAGAAGAATTTTCAAAATTTGATTTTAAAAAGATATATAGCAAGGGATTTGATAATTTTGAAGAAAACAAGCCATACAGACACGCCGAGATTCTGCATTCCGACTCTATGAACATTGACATCTGCTTAGATACGATACTATGTAGAAATTCAGTTGAACGAATGACCTTGTTGAATTTGTTACGCAGCAAAAATCGTGCTCAATATTTTAAATATAAAGATAAAATAAAAATATGCAAATCAGATATGTTTGAACATAATGGATTGTATGTTACCGAATGCAACTTTTTTAACGATATATTGAGTATTCATTTTTCTAATACATATAGCAAAAAGAATTATACGCATATTCAAATGGAAAGGAATGGTATGGCCAAATTAGAGCCGCTTACCGCAAAATTGGTCTTAGACTGGTGTACAACAAAAACTCTGTACGAACACAAAGAAACCACAACAACAATCGAATACGATAATATAACAAATATTACTTTTTCCAAAATTCCTATTGTTCGAGGTGCAAAAATGCTTAGAACAACGCTATATATTGAAGATAATTTAATGTGCTGCTCAGAACATTCATTGGAACAAACAGAAATAATAAAATAATAGATGTAAATTAATGCATTCCGAAAACAGAGTATAAATTAAAGAATTGGAGATTTTCAAATGAAAAATATAACTTTAGAAGAATTATTTAATAAAAGGAACGTTTCCGCCCTCAAAAATATGGCATCCGCTTGCCGAATAAAAGGCTATACCAAAATGAAAAAAGCCGAATTGGTTGATGCTTGCATTGAGACAGTACAAAGAGAAGGTTTTTTCGAGGAATATATATTGATTTTGTCGCCGGAAGCATGGAAATTTTATAAAAAAATTGCCGAAAGCAACAATGGTTTAAAATGCAATGCCAACCCGATGAAATATGCGTTTTCCGAAAAACTCGGTTTTCTTTATGTCGAGAAATGTAAAGACGGATTTTGGTTTATGATTCCGGATGAAATCAAGAAAAAATATAATGAGTTAATAAAGTCAGGTTTTTTCGATGTTAAAGAATTTGCCGATTTAATTCACCAATATGCACAGGCAGCGGTCAACTTGTACGGGGCAATATCTCAGGAGGAACTCGTAGAAATATTTAATTTTCAAAATGAACAGCAAACCGATGCTGATACAAATTTTAAGGTGTATAACAAACATATATATTTAGATTATGATTATTGTTTGTGGGGAAAATATATTGTACATAAGGATTTAGAAGAAAATGACTTTGAAGATGCAAAAGATTTAATCTGCGATACTATTGGCAAACCGAGATATATTCCCAATAAATCGGAGTTTTTGCGTTATGCAAATTGGTCTTATTACGAAAACACAAAACAATTAGCCGCTTTATCAAGATTTCTCATAAATAAATGCGGCGTATCAAACTATACTGCCAACAAATTAATATTTGATTTACATTGGAAATTCGCAGATGAAATTCCTTTTCAGAATTATTTCGATGTTTTGGAAAAGTACAATGTAATTATTGAGGAAAATCAGCTGAACGAATTGGTATTATTAATTACGGATTGCTATAATAATACAAGACTTTGGTCAAATAAAGGCTATACGCCTGCCGAACTTGCAAGATTAAGTAAGATGCCGAAAGCAAAATCTCAAAAAATCGGCAGAAACGACCCTTGTCCATGCGGGAGCGGCAAGAAATATAAAAAGTGCTGCGGAAGATAAGCAAGCAATCGTTGAATAAACGGGTGTGTGAAATTATTTCTGTAAATTCTGCTTTTGCGATAGAAATTTTGTAGTGGTCGGGGCTCTCATGCCCCGGTTATAATTATAATATATCATAAAATCTTCGGCTTAATATGCACCACAATCTTACTTATCCGACCGCCCAGCAACACACCAATCAACCCCCCGCTCCAATCCTTTGCGAGGTCTATAAGCTCAAAAGCCCTGCCGTCAACAAAAAACTCCCGGTGTATCTCGTCCGTAACGGCGTACAGCACGCACACCGTAAATGCCCACAGGAATTTAAATTTAAACTTACACTTGCCGAAAAAAAGCGACACAAACACTCCGAGCAGAAAAAACAACGAAAAATGTGCAATACTGCGCACCGTTTCATCTGACAATCCCGTTTTCGCATGTTCATTCAGGGCATCTGTCACACTTTGGCTCAATGCGCCCGAAGTCGGTAAGTCTTGTGCGGACAGCATAAATATTACTGCCGCACA
>CAKVOK010000014.1 GCA_934792465.1 uncultured Clostridia bacterium
TCAGAAATTCGTTCTTAAACGAATTTCTACATCTGTTTTAGTTTATCTTTTACAACTATGTACTTGTATTTATACCGCTATATCGGTATTTTTTTGCTTTATGCGGTCTGTGCATTTTTATAATGCCCATGAGCCTTATAGTGACATTATAACATATATAAGCGACAAAAGTCAATTCCTTTTTTCAAATTTTTGTGCTAAAATATATTCAAATAAAAAATACGGAGGGAAATACAATGATAAAAATTACATTTATGGGTGCCGGAAGCACGGTTTTTGCAAAAAACGTTCTCGGCGACTGCCTTTTGTGTGACGATTTAAGACATGAACTCGAAATCGCACTCTACGACATAGACGGCAAGCGTCTTGACGAATCTCACAATCTTATATCCGCTCTGAACAGCAAATACAACGACGGCGAAGCAAATATAAAATCGTATCTCGGCGTTGAAAACAGAAAAGAAGCTTTAAGAGGTGCGGATTTCGTTGTAAACGCAATCCAGGTCGGAGGATACGACCCCTGCACGATAATAGACTTTGAGATTCCGAAAAAATACGGTCTGCGCCAGACTATAGGCGATACTCTCGGAATCGGCGGTATTTTCAGAGCTATGAGAACAATCCCCGTGCTGCGTGATTTCGCCGAGGATATTGCGGAGGTATGCCCTGATGCACTGTTTTTGAACTACACAAACCCGATGTGTATGCTTTCAAACTATATGCAGAGATTTACTCCTGTCAGAACCGTAGGTCTTTGCCACAGCGTGCAGATCTGCACTTCTCATCTGCTTGGTGAACTGAATATTCCCGCAGACGGTGCATATGACAAGATTGCCGGCATAAACCACATGGCATGGCTGCTCGAAGTATACGACAAAGACGGAAACGACCTTTATCCGCAGATTAAAAAGCTTGCGAAAGAGAAGAACGAAAACGAAAAACACAAAGATATGGTGCGTTTTGAATACATAAACCGCCTCGGCTACTACTGCACGGAAAGCAGTGAGCATAATTCGGAATACAATCCGTTTTTCATAAAATCGAAATATCCCGAACTGATTGAAAAATATAATATTCCGCTGGACGAATATCCGCGCCGCTGCGTTGAACAGATTGAAAGATGGGAAAAACAGCGTGATGAGATATTAAACGGCGGAAACATAGAGCATGAAAGAAGCAGCGAATATGCTTCGAGAATAATTGAAGCCGTTGTAACAAACAAGCCGTACAAAATCGGCGGTAACGTGCTGAATACGGGACTTATAACGAATCTGCCGAAGGACGCAACCGTAGAAGTGCCTTGTATGGTAGACAGCCTCGGCATACACCCGACCGTTGTCGGCGATTTGCCGTTGCAGCTTGCGGCTATGAACAGTTCAAACATATATCCGCAGCTGCTCACAGTGGAAGCAGCCGTAACGAAAAACAAAGAAACGCTGTATCAGGCGGCTATGATGGATCCGCATACGGCGGCAGAACTTTCGGTTGACGATATTGTCGCTATGTGCGATGATTTGCTTGAAGCGCATAAAAACGCAGGATTTCCGTGTCTGTAATACATAATGGGGCTGTTACTTTCTTACAGCCCCATTATTTCTTCCAAAAATTCTTTCGACATTTCAGAATTTTCTATAATCCTTATTTTCTCCGAACGCTTCATATGCTTAATCTCATATTCACGTTTCATGGCAAGCTCCTTTGTAGACCATTTCTCGCAGTAGGCAAGCGCAACGGGAAGCCGCAGACGTGTATATTTCGCACCCTTGCCGGCGCTGTGCGCCGCAAACCGCCGTTTTAAATCGTTCGTCCAGCCGGTATACAGGCTGCCGTCCGCACATTTCAAAATATATACGTAATTATCCAATGGTTTCAGTTCCCTCGACCGCCGCCTTAACAAGACCCTCGACATCAAGCTTGCTTTCGGATTCAAGGATTTTTTCGAGTTTCGGTTTCAAATCGGGGTTTTTCGGCACGAATATCGTACAGCAATCCTCATACGGCAGTATAGATGTATCGTATGTGCCGATTTTTCTTGCATATTCTATGATTTCTATTTTATCCAGACCTACGAGCGGACGCAGCACGGGCATTTTCGCAACTTCGTTCGTAACAACCATGCTCCGGAGAGTCTGGCTCGCCACTTGCGCCAGGCTTTCGCCCGTGACAAGTGCGGAAGAACCGTTTTTCAATGCAATTTCCTGTGAAATTCGGTTCATAAATCTGCGCATTATTATAGTCATCTGGCTCTTTGGGCATTTGTCGTTTATTTCCATTTGTATATCCGTGAACGGCACTATGTGCAGCGGTATGCTTCCGGCATATTGCTCCAAAATCTCTTTCAGGGCAATAACCTTTTCCTTGGCACGCTGCGATGTGTAAGGATAGCTGAAGAAGTTCACGGCTTCGAGGTTCACACCTCTTTTTGCCATGAGCCAGCCGGCAACCGGAGAATCTATTCCGCCGGACAAAAGCAGCGTGCATTTCCCGGACATACCGGTCGGCAAACCGCCTGCGCCGTTTATGCGGTCGCAGTATACGAACGCATTATCTTCGCGTATGTCTATATTCACAACCAAATCGGGGTTGTTTACGTCTACTTTCAGGTTCCTGAATTTGCTGAGTATGAAGCCGCCCGCTTCCGAAGCGATTTCGGGAGATTTAAGCGGAAACGATTTATCGGCACGCTTGGCTTCGGCTTTGAAGGTATGCGCATTTTTCAGCGAATCCGAGAGCTTGTTTTCTATCACGGAATAAATGCTTTCCATGTTTTTGAGTGCTATATATGCCGGGCATATTTTCGTTATTCCGAATATCTTTTTCGCACATTCAACGGCTTCCGCCATGCTTGCGGATTCGTCGAGAGGCTGAATATAGAAAGTCGCCTGTGCTTTCCATATTTTATATTTTCCTTTGTTTTTCAGACTGTCACGGATATTGTTCAGCAGCTTTTCCTCAAAATTCTTTCTGTTATGACCCTTTAAAATCATTTCTCCTACTTTTATAAGTACAACTTCGTCCATTTTTTATTCTCCTTCAATAAGGGGCTTTAGCCCCGTCATTCAACGTTTTCAGCGGGAGATTGTATTCCGCCGCTGAAAAAAATTAAGCGGAATCCGCCGCCTACAGAGGCGGAGGACATCTTAATTTAGTTATATTTCTTTAAATCGGTCGGGATTAATATCAATCATGAAAAAACCCCTTTCATCAGACCTCCTTTGTCCGACAAAATGGGTTCACTTCAAATTCCATATCTATTCTACCACAAAAAAATTTATTTGTCAAGATATTTTTAATGATATTGCTTTGGATACTTTTTTGCACGAAATACACGCTGCGAATAGAGGGCAGCGTGCACCTGTGCCGCCGTTATTTTATTACGATTCTTTTTAAATCCTCGTTCCAGTCTACGGAAACGCCAAGTCCGTCACATACCGCACGTATAGGAACAAATGTTGTATCATAGATAAGCTGCGGCGATTCGTCAAGAATAACTTCTTTATTGTCCGCAAGCATTATCGTGCCGCCTATTTTAAAGGACAGTGTTTTCCCGTCTTTTACAATCGTTGCCGTTTGTGCAGCGTCTTCCCATGAAACCTCCGCTCCCATATTTTCACTTATAATTCGCAAAGGCACAAGCGTTCGACCGTTTTTTAAAATAGGATATTTGCTACCGCCGAGATTTAAAATATTGCCGTTTACCTCAATTGATATGTATATGGGGCGTTCACCGCCGCCGTCCTCCGGTGCGTTCAATATTATCGGGCTTTCATCCGTACCGTCTCCGGACGATGTGCATATATTGCTGTCATAAAAAATCTCGTTTTTTTCATCATATTCGTAAAAGCTTTCCAAACGGTAAATTTTCGGATTTTGCGCTGACAGCCTGTCGAAAATATCGGAATATCCAATGCTGTTGCTTCTCGCATACATCATTGACGTATTTCCTGTGCCGCCGTACCATATGGTGTGTTCCGATGTGCCGTTTTTGCCGTATACGTATTCGTAATAGCAGCCATTAAGATATACCGTATCGTCGGAATGTGTTTCCGGTCCCGTCCATTCCGGAATCTGTATAAACGGCAGCGTAAATCCGTTAAAGTTCTCTCCGCATATCAATTCAGTTCCGTTCTCGCTGCTTATGTATTCTCTTTTTGCCTTTCGTTTTCCGTCAACTTTGCCTATGAATTTTACATATCTGCTTGTATATGATTTAACCACTGTTCTGAATGTTTCTTTATACGTCAAGCCGTCCGGTTCTCCGTTTGTAAAATGCCCCGTATAGCTGACTTTATCGGATATGTCGTCATACTCATACTTTCCCCAGCCGTCGGGTCTGTTCTCCGAGTTTACCTGCCCCGTATAATGATTTTTGCCGTATTGTCCGTCGCTATAATCTATTTCCTGTTGATTTTCGGCACTTTCAACCTCTTTCTCAATTTCCCGCCTGAATATCTCAACGTCTGTTCTTTCGGCATTGTTTTTAACTGTACCGTACTTTTTTAGTTCGTCAATACGTATTATCACACAATTATCCGTCAATAAGCTTTCAACCGCTTCGCCGTCAAGACATATTTGTACGCTGTTTTCAAAAATGTCTGTCGGAGTCTGTTTTCTGCATGCACTTTTCCATACATCTCTTGTATACACAGGATATGAAAATTTATTTCGGTTAATATTTACTGTGCGGCTGTCTGCGTCATATTTTACGTCAAATCCGTAAAACAGCAGTTTTTCTGCCGGTATATAGGTTTCGCCGTTTATAATATACGATTCTATAGGTGTGTAATCAATAAAAACACCGTTTTTCGACTTATATGCCGTATCGGCAGCGCTCGCACTTGCCGACCGCATCAATATAACCGCAATTAAGATAATAAGAACTTTTTTCATTTTCATCCCCCTTAATCATGCAAAAATCGCTAATATTTTATCTTCGTTTATAATGACTGAAATATAAAAAAGGGTTGCGGCAAAAATATTTCATTTTGCTGCAAACCCTTTGCATTTTTATTGACCGGGAATTAATACATTCCCATTCCGCCGCCCATACCTCCGGGAACGCCTGCACCTGCGGCATCGTTCTTTTCCGGTATATCCGCAACGAGACTCTCTGTTGTAAGAACCATAGCGGCAACGGACGAAGCGTTCTGGAGTGCGCTTCTTGTTACCTTTGTCGGGTCTACGATACCAGTTTTTATCATATCGGCATATTCATCGATAAGGGCGTTGTAGCCGTAACCGATTTTGCCGGATTTTCTTATGTTTTCGATTATTACAGAACCGTCAACGGCTGCGTTTTCGGCAATCTGTCTTACAGGAGCTTCAAGAGCCTTAATAACAAGCGCTACGCCTGTCTTTTCGTCGCCTTCCGTTGTGTCGAGAAGTTTCTTAACATCGTCCATAGCGTTGATGAATGCTGTACCGCCTCCGGCAACAATACCCTCTTCAACAGCGGCTCTTGTTGCAGCGAGAGCGTCCTCGATACGGAGCTTCATCTCTTTCATTTCAACTTCTGTAGCGGCACCGACTTTGATAACGGCAACACCGCCGGCGAGTTTTGCAAGTCTTTCCTGGAGTTTTTCCTTGTCAAATTCGCTTGTTGTTGTTTCTATAGCGTTTCTTATCTGATTTACTCTTTCTTTGATAGCTGCGGAATCTCCCATGCCGTCAACGATTATTGTATTTTCTTTCTGAACTTTAACCTGTTTTGCACGGCCGAGCTGTTCAAACGTTGTTTCTTTAAGGTCAAGACCAAGCTCGTCGGAAATTACCGTACCGCCCGTAAGGATTGCGATATCCTGAAGCATTTCTTTTCTTCTGTCGCCGAATCCCGGAGCCTTTACGCCTACGCAAGTGAATGTTCCGCGGAGTTTGTTGAGAACGAGTGTCGTAAGAGCTTCGCCCTCGATGTCCTCAGCGATTATAACAAGTTTTTTGCCCTGCTGAACAATCTGCTCGAGAAGCGGAAGAATATCCTGTATGTTGGAAATCTTCTTGTCTGTTATAAGAAGAAGTGCATCGTCTATAACCGCTTCCATTTTGTCTGTATCGGTTACCATATAAGGTGAAATATATCCGCGGTCGAACTGCATACCTTCAACAACTTCCGAATATGTTTCGGCTGTTTTCGATTCTTCAACAGTTATAACGCCGTCGTTTGATACCTTTTCCATAGCGTCTGCAATGAGTTCGCCAATCTTGTCGTTTGCGGAAGATACTGCGGCAACTCTTGCAATGTCCTCTTTGCCTTTAACCTTTTCGCTGTTTTTAACTATAGCCGCAACTGCTGCGTCAACAGCCTTTGCGATACCTTTTTTCAATACCATCGGGTTAGCGCCGGCAGCCAAGTTTTTCAGACCTTCTTTAACGAATGCCTGTGCCAAAAGCGTTGCTGTAGTAGTACCGTCGCCGGCAACATCGTTTGTCTTTGTGGCAACTTCTTTCACAAGCTGTGCACCCATGTTTTCAAAAGCGTCCTCAAGCTCGATTTCCTTTGCAATCGTAACACCGTCATTTGTTATAAGCGGTGAGCCGAATTTCTTGTCGAGAACTACGTTTCTTCCCTTTGGTCCGAGTGTTATTTTAACTGTATCCGCAACTGCGTCAATACCTTTTTCAAGAGCTTTTCTGGCCTCTTCGCCGTATGCTATCTGTTTAGCCATGATAAATTACCGTCCTTTCAATTATATGCGATTATTATTCAACAACTGCGAGAATATCGCCCTGTTTTACAATGATGTATTCTTCGCCGTCTATCTTAACTTCCGTACCTGCGTATTTGCTTACTATTACCTTCTGACCAACGGAAACTTCCATTTTGATTTCCTTTCCGTCAACAATTCCGCCCGGTCCTACGGCAATAATTTCCGCAATCTGCGGTTTTTCCTTTGCACTTGCGGCAAGCACGATACCGCTCTTTGTTGTTTCCTCTGCTTCTGTCATCTTTATGACAACTCTGTCACATAACGGTTTTAATTTCATTTAAAACTCCTCCTAACATATATTGTAATGTAATATTGTACATTATGTATTTGTTAGCACTCGCTTTTGTTGAGTGCTAACTTTTATATATATAATATACATAATTTTCTGAAAATATTCAAGTTTTCTCACAGCCGTTTATTCGCCAAAATTTCAAAATAGCTTCGTTTTTCTTTTAATATCTCGATTTTTCATTTAATTTCAAAAAATATATTTAGAAATGATTTTTTCGGCGATTTTTATGCCGTCAACAGCGGCACTGACTATCCCTCCGGCGTATCCCGCACCCTCTCCGCACGGATAAAGTCCGGAAATGCCGATAGCCTCAAGTTCTTCGTTTCTCAGTATTCTGACAGGAGAAGATGTCCTTGTTTCGACACCCGTCAACACAGCGGATTTTGCGGAAAATCCTTTTATTTTTCGTTCGAAGGCAAGAATGCCTGTTTTGAGATTTTCCGAAATGAAAGAGGGCAGAAGCTCCGCAAAATCGCACTCTGTCGTGCCGGGTCGGTACGACGGCTCGATATGCGCCGTGTTTTCATTATATAGGAAGCTGCCTATGCTCTGCGACGGTGCAAAGTAGTTCTTGCCGCCGAAAACAAATGCCTTTCGTTCAAGTTCACGCTGAAAATACATTCCGCCCAATATTCCGTCGAAATCATTCGGATGAACATCAACGACAAGCGCACTATTCGCATTTTTCTCGTTTCTGCTGTGCAGGCTCATTCCGTTTGTGACAACAGTATTTTCCTCCGAAGCGGAGGCTACCACGCTTCCGCCGGGACACATACAGAAGCTGTAGCAGCAGCGGTCTGCGGATTTGTTCCAGAGCTGATACGATGCCGGCGGCAGCTTCTCGCTGCCGGCAAAATCGCCGTACATACTTTTGTCTATCTCGCTTTGCAGATGTTCTGCACGGACGCCCATGGAAAAAGATTTTGCCTGCATGGCTACGCCTTTTCCGAGCAGCATTTCAAATGTATCTCTCGCACTGTGACCTATCGCAAGCACGAGAACCTCGCAGGGATATTCCGTTTCGTTTGCGATAATGCTTCTCATTCTGCCGTCAAATTCTATGCCGGTAAAAGTATGGTTGAATAGCACCTCGCCGCCGAGACGGATTATTTCGTTTCGCATATTTTTTACCACGGAGCGCAGTATGTCTGTGCCGATATGCGGCTTCGCTTCAAAGAGAATATCTTTCGGTGCGCCGTTTTCTGCGAATGTGTTCAGAACGGTGTCGCAGTGCGGGTCGTTGATACGTGTCGTCAGCTTGCCGTCCGAAAATGTTCCGGCACCGCCCTCGCCGAACTGGACGTTCGAGCTTGTGTTCAGCTTGCCGCCGTTCCAAAAACTCTCAACGCTTTTTATACGCCCGTCAACGTCCTCGCCCCTCTCGAATACAAGAGGTCTGAAACCGTATTTCGCAAGCGTGTATGCGCAGAAAAGCCCTCCCGGGCCTGTGCCGATAACTATGGGGCGGTGAAAGAGCTTTTCGCTGCCGCAGGTAAGCCGCTGCGGCTGCTTCGGTTCGATATATGCGACGTTGCGGTCAGCAAGCCTGTTTACGAGCTTTTTCTCGTTTTTGCAGGTTACGGCAACGCTGTAAACAAAATATATATCGTTTCTCTTTCTTGCGTCAACGGATTGCTTTATTATTTTGAGGTCGGAAAAGCCTTCGTTTTTCAAGACCTTTTTGATTTTTTCTTCAATTGGTATGTCCGAATTTATCGGTATTTTTATGTTATTTATTTTTATCATCGGTATACTATTTCATATTTGTTTGAATATTTGTTTTGTATATTAATATCGGATATTTCCCCGTTTTTCCATTTGAAATCGACAACGAAACCGCCTTTTGCCGCAAGACCGCTTACACTGCCGCCCTTTTCCCATTTTTCAGGGATTGCGGGAAGAAGTTCGATATAGTAGATTCCGTTTTCCTCATGGCTTTGCACAAACATATATGCCATAGCTGAAGTAAAGCCGAGGTTGCCGTCAATCTGAAACGGCGGATGTTTATCGAGCAGATTTATATAAGTGGAATTTTTGATAAGCCGCGCAGCCTGTTCATATGCTTTTTCGCCGTTTTTCAGCTGTACATACAGATTAATTATCCATGCCTTGCTCCAGCCGGTTGCTCCGCCGCCGTTTGCAAGACGTACATTGATTGATTTTTCCGCGGCGGCCTCAAGTGCGGAATCGCCGCGCAGGCAGCTTCCGGGGAATATGCCGAAAAGATGAGATACATGCCTGTGCCCCTTGTCACATTCTTCAAATTCCTCGCACCATTCAGGTATTCTGCCATCGCCCGACGGCCTTATCGGCGGAAGCTTGTTTTTTATAATTTCAATATCACAGTCCTTACCCAAAATCTCGCAGATTTTTTCGTAATTTGCAAATAACTCACGTATGATTGAATTGTCCATGGTGCTCATCTTCGAAACGCAGCAGTTTTTGCCATTGAATCTGAATACGTTTTCCGGGGAGGTAGACGGGCATGTTACTAAAAATCCGTCATTGTCGGTCACAAGAAAATCCTTTATAAATTCGACCGATTTTTTTGTTATCGGATATACCGTATTCTCGAGAAAATCTCTGTCAAAGGTGTATTCGTAGTGCTGCCACAAATGACAGGTGAGCCATATCTCCGACATCGGCCAAAGTGCCCACATCGGATTCCCTGCCGCAATGTTCGTATTTCGCCATAAGTCGATATTATGATGCGCACATGAACCGCCGCAGCCATACATTGTTTCTGCGGTGCGTTCGCCGGTGCGGCATGCTTCTTCAATCATTTTAAATAAAGGCTCGTGGCACTCGGAAAGATTGCATACCTCTGCCGGCCAATAGTTCATCTGTGTATTTATATTTACAGTATAATCGCATGACCACGGCGGTGTTATAAGCTCGTTCCAGATTCCCTGCAAATTAGCCGCCTGTGTGCCCTCTCTGGAGGACGAAATGAGCAGATATCTGCCGAAATTGAACATTAATTCAAAAAGACCGGAATCCTCGCCGCCGTTTATGAAGTTTTTGCGCCTGATATCCGTATACTCATCAAATGAACCGTCAAGCTCCAGCTTTACACGGTCATACAGTTTTCTGTAATCGTTGATATGCTCCGTTTCCACTTTGTCAAAGCCGTCTTTAAATGCGGTAGCTATTCTTTCAAGGCATGGCTGAAAAGTATTTTTACTAATATCGGGTTCTCTGTCAAAGCTGCTAAAATTTGTTTCCGCAGCTGCGCAAAGTATAATTTCGGTTGCGTCATAAACCGTTATTTCATTATCCTTTATTATACATTTGCCGTCGGTTTGGACATCGGCGGCGAACGAAAAGGCAATTGTATTTTCTCCGCACGAGGATATCGGGATACCGTCCGGTGCTTTCTGTTCCATTCTGTATGCGGAGGCTTTGCCGCCGAAACCTATATATTCGTCCGAACGGAAATATGTATGTTCAAGAGGACAGAACGCCGATATGCAGTAGCTTACAGGCAGACAGCTTTCGATTTTCATAACAAAAACATTATGCGGATATGAAATGAACATTGTACGCTTTTCATCTGCAAATCTTTCCGATGCTTCGGCATTCAAAAGATTTAAAGCAAATTCATATTCGGATTTTGTACTTGTATAATTTGCAAAACATTTTTGTATTTTGGACAGCCTTAAATCACCGAGAGGCAGATACCTTCCCACACCGTCTTCGGCGGAAAGTCCGAAGGCATAATCATGGGCTTCATCATATTTGCGGTCAAAGATAAGCTTGCGTAATTGCTTAAGTTCTTCCCGGCGATTCTTCGGAATACTGTAACCGCAGCATCCCGACCACAATGTGTCATGATTGAATTTTACAATTCCGTTTTCGCCGCCGAAAACCATTGCTCCGAATGAGCCGTTGCCAAGCGGCAGTGCAGCCTCCCAGCACGCAGCGGGATGGCTGAATTTAAGCGTGTGTTGCATAGTTGGACCTCTCTTGTTTTTTATATAATTGATAAAAAAAGGAGGGTTGCAGTAAAATGATTTCACTTTACTGCCCCCCAAATATTTTTTTAGTTGCTACCCTGCGAACGGGGTCTGCGGGTTTCTCTCGAATATGTTTTGAGAGAACTCATCTTTTCATCGCTTTCCTGTTTAAACTTGGAAAGCATATCTTCAAAGGACATACCTGTGTTTGCCTTTTTCGACCAGTCTATGTCTGCCGGACGAGAGCTTTTTTTCTTTTCTTCCTCAAGAACTTTTTTTATCGAAAGATTAATTTTGCCTTTTTCGTCAACCGATACGACTCTGACCTTTACAATGTCTCCGGGTTTTAAATAATCGTTTATGTTCTGGACATAATCGAGAGATACCTCCGAAATATGTACAAGACCCACCGAGCCGCCTTCAAGCTCTACAAACGCACCGAACGGCGCAACGCTTTTAACCTTTCCCTCTACTGTTGTTCCCTGCTTTAACGGCATACCGTATTTTTTCCTCCTTTAAGCTTTCACTTTTGTATATGTAAATCAATATTTACTCGCCGTCTATAAAGATTTTCTCATTGCTCTTGCAAAGACCCAGCCTTTCTCTTGCAATGCGCTCAATCTGCTCGTCCGAGCCGGCTTCGCTCTCTTCTTTTTTTATGGAACGCGCTATTTCTTCCTGCTGCGAAATACCTTTTTTGTATTCGCTCAGCAAACGCTTGTTTTCTTTGATTGAACTGCCGGTGTCTGCCATTGCTGCAATAAAGTATATGAAAAATGCCGTGAGAGCTATAATTCTTACAGCTTTGTTTTTGAGTACGTTAAACATAAGCGTTCGCCTCCGTTCCGTTTTTAAATTTTTGCAGCCGAACACACCGAAAAACCAAACCGAATTTCTCCGTTTTGGCTGCAAATCAGACTTTCTTTAATAATACACCAAAACGCCTTAGAATTTCAACGTTTTTTTTAACAAAATTTATTATTCTTTTTAGTATAAATTGTACAAATTTCTTTAAAAACCTGCCTACGGGAGAAATAAAATGTAAAATTGTGGAATATATCTTAAATATTACATACAAAATCCGTCTGACACAGCCGATGAAAAAAGATATAATTTTGCGGATTACGGGCGTCAAAAGCTTGCTCAACGTAAAAATATAAAGGATAAACCCCATAAGCGCACCGACGAGGAAAAACCAGTAAAATTCGCCGCCGCAGAAGAGCTGCAGCGTTATAAAAAATATCAGTGCGAACACTATCCAGAAAAAAGCGTCCAAAACAGACGAAGCAATCTTTAAAATCGGCATATCAAAACGCAGTGCGGAAAAAATATCGTACAGCACACCCAAGGCGAACCCGGAGGCTATGCATATTAAAAATCCGCCGAGCTGAACCGCAGCGAGTACCGGCATAATATCAATCTCCATTCTCTGCAAGGATTGAAAGGAGCTGTCAAATCCATGTCGAAATTCAGGCAGCTCCGTTCGGAATTATTTTAAGATGCTTGAAAGAAATCCCTTCTTTTCGGGCGGTTTTGAAGAGTCGGGATAGACTATGCTGTCAAATTCGCCCTCGACTATTATTTCGCCGCTTTCGAGATTCAGCTTTGTCATGTGTATGTCACGCCCTTTTATATCAAGAGCACCCATAGATGTATATACCGTCACGCCGTGTTCGTCGAAGCTGTCAACGTCCTCGACGGCGGAAACGGAGATTTTCTTTCTGTTTTCCATGATTATATTGTGCGCAATGTTTGCGTCCATGAGAATATACCTCCGATTTGATTTGTAATATATGTATATTCGGAGGTGCGGATAAATATGCTTTTATTGATAAAATGCAAGAGTAAATACATTTTTAAATTTTTTATTTGACATTGAATTTCAAATGTGATATACTATTTATATATAATTGAAATTAAACAAGATTTAAATATATGCTTGTTGGCTTCTTACCAGTCTGCGGTAAGAGGAGGGTTATACATATCGGAATATTATTGCGTGCAGGCAGAAAGGCTATGGGAAAATAATGATAATAAAGGAATCGGCGGAAAATTATCTTGAAGCGATACTTATGCTGAAAGAAAAAAACGGGTTCGTCCGCAGTATAGATGTTGCGAATCATCTTAATTTTACGAAACCCAGCGTTTCGGTTGCCATGAAAGGCTTCCGTGAGGACGGATATATCAAGGTTGACGATACGGGAAATATATCGCTTACGGAAAAAGGCAGAAAAATTGCCGAAAAAGTGTACGAACGTCATGAGGTTATAGCAAAGGCTCTCGAAGCCATGGGTGTGGACGAGGAAACGGCATATCACGACAGCTGCAAAATAGAACATGATATAAGCGATATTACTTTTGAAAAGCTTAAAGAGCATTTGAAACATCATAATATTATATGAGAGCAACCGCGAGGGTGCGGCAAAACGAAATCATTTTGCCGCACCCTCTCTTGGTGCTTTAGAAAAATAGTGCTTTATGCGGTCTGTGGGTGTGAAGATACCCCCTTAGGCAACACCCTCTTTTTTGAATAATATGGCTACAATTCAAGACTGTTTTCCGCCAGCAAAAATTCTTTTACGCCCATGGTTACATACCCTTTATCATCTCTGCGCGGTTTCATACTGCGCTCAACGATAACGATTTTTTTAAACGAATCGTTTGTTTTATCAAAAGAGCGGGTTTCCTGTTTCCATTTCTCGTTATTCGGTATTTCGTAAGCCGACTGTATATAATACCGCTTGCTGCCCTGATTTGCAACAAAATCTATTTCAAGTTGCTTTCTCTGATCTTTTCCGTTTGAATCTTTCTCATGAACCTCCACAACTCCCACGTCTACCCGATACCCTCTGTAGCGCAATTCGTTGTATATTATATTTTCCATAATATTCGTAGGTTCAATCTGCCTGAAATTGAGCCGTGCATTGCGCAGCCCGACATCTTCAAAATAAATTTTATACGGAGTTTCAATATAATGCTTTCCCTTTACATTATATCTTTTGGCTTTATTTATAAGAAATGAGTCTTTCAGATAGTTAATATACTTAGCTACCGTTGTTTCACAAATTTTCGAGCCTTGCTTAACGCTTCTGAACGTTGCCGCAAGCTTTCTCGGGTTACACAGAGTAGAAATGCCGGAAGCCACAATATCCAGTAGCTCTCCTATATGTTCATCGGAAGCCAAACCATACCTTTTAACAATGTCTTTCAAATAAACATTTTTAATTTGTGTAATAAGGTAATTCGATTTTTGCTCCTCTGTTTTCATCATAGCAACGGCAGGTAATCCGCCGTACACCATATAATCGTCAAAGGCTTCTTCCTTTGTTCCGTCATAAACACTGTAAAATTCCGAAAAAGAAAGCGGTAGTATATGAATCTCATCCCCTCGCCCCTCAAATTCGGTTAAAATATCACTCGATAAAAATTTTGAATTGCTGCCCGTTACGTATATGTCCAAATTATTTTTTCTCAAATATCCGTTTAAAACCGCTTCAAAGCTGCTGAGATTCTGAACTTCGTCCAAAAGCATATAATACATTTCGCCGTCTTTTAATTTTTCGCTGATATAGTCCATAAATTTATTCGGATTGACTTTTCTCTTTTGTTCATCAAGTTCGGTCAAATCTTCACCTATCAGCCTGAGATCTTCTGCCGAATCAAACGCAAATTTTATGATATGGCCGGCGTCTGTTCCCTCATTAAGCAAATAATTGTAAAAAATTGTATTAAGGAGATATGACTTCCCGCATCGTCTTATCCCGGTTATTACTTTCACAAATCCATTATGTTTCCTGACAATCAATCTGTCAAGATAGACGTTTCGTTTAATTTCCATAACTGTCTCCGTTTAATTTTTTCGCCGTTTTCGACTTAAATCTTAATTCATTATAACATATTTTTTTAAAATTTCAAGTCTTTTGTACAATTACAATTAATATTTTTTCCGTTTTGGAAAAAATATTAATTGTAATTGACACTATTTAATTTTTTCGCCGTGCATAAAATTATTTTTATCCGCCAAAAATAATTTTGCACCTGTCCGCAGACTGCAAAAATGGTTTTTTTATACATCAAACGAAGCGTTAATTGTAAAAATTATATATATTTGATAGAAATTTTGAAAAAATACTTGACAATTTGCTTAAAAAAGTATAAAATAGAATAGGTGCGTTTTTTTTATTTTAAAAAAACGTTTGAAATTATATACAGGAGGTGCTTTAAACAGCAGATGGATCAGTTACACTACATATTAATGGCAGTGGCTGTTCTTCTTGGCGCAGCGGGTGTATTTATAGGTATTGCGTACCGTAAAAATATAGGCGAAAAGGCAATAGGCTCAGCAGAAGAAAAGGCAAATCGGATTATCGAAGAGGCTAAAAAGAAAGCTGAAGACATAGCAAGAGCCGCTCATGCCAAAAAGAAAGAAACACTTCTGGAGGCAAAAGACGAGATACACAAAAATCGAGTTGACTTTGATAAAGAAGTAAAAGAAAGACGAAGTGAGATTTCACGTCAGGAGCGCAGAATCAACCAAAAGGAAGAATCTCTTGACAAGAAAGCGGAAGCTATTGACAAAAAAGACGAACAGCTGACAAGAAAAAACAAAGAGCTTGACAATTTAAAAGGTGAAATAGAAGCTCTGAAAGAAAAAGAAATCAAACAACTTGAACAAATTTCCGGAATGAAGCGGGAAGAAGCTAAGGAAATCATCTTAAAAGAGGTTGAAAGCGAAACAAAGCATGACGCAGCAAAGATGATAAAAGAAATTACCGACAGCGCAAAAGAGGAAGCGGACGCAAAAGCAAAATGGATTGTGGGTCTGGCGCTCCAGAGATGCGCAGCGGACCATGCGGCGGAAATCACGGTATCGGTTGTAAATCTGCCGAGCGACGAAATGAAAGGAAGAATAATAGGCAGAGAGGGAAGAAACATCAGAACTCTCGAAACCTTAACGGGCGTAGACCTCATCATAGACGATACGCCGGAAGCGGTAATCCTTTCGAGTTTCGACCCGATACGCCGAGAAATAGCGAGAATTGCTCTCGAAAGATTGATTCATGACGGTCGTATTCACCCGGCAAGAATTGAAGAAATGGTTGAAAAAGCCAGAAAAGAAGTTGAAAACACGATTAAGCAGGAGGGCGAACGTGCAACGTTTGAAACAGGCGTACACGGTCTGCATCCGGAGCTTATCAAGCTTTTGGGTAAACTTCATTACAGAACAAGCTACGGACAAAATGTGCTTATGCACAGCATTGAGGTTGCGCACCTTTCGGGCGTTATGGCTGCCGAAATGGGTGTTGACGTTGCAACCGCAAAGCGTGCCGGACTTTTGCACGATATAGGCAAATCGATCGACCACGAAATCGACGGTTCGCACGTTGAAATCGGTGCAAACGCAGCACGCAAATACAAAGAGGGACACGAAGTTATACACGCTATTATGGCGCATCACGGAGATGTGGAAGCGGAAACGCTTATCGCCTGTATAGTACAGGCTGCGGACGCAATTTCTGCGGCTCGTCCGGGTGCACGGCGTGAAAATATTGAAACTTATATTAAAAGACTTGAAAAGCTTGAAGAAATTGCTACAAGCGTTGACGGTGTTGAAAAATCTTATGCCATACAGGCAGGCCGTGAGGTCAGAATTATGGTTAAGCCGGAAGAAGTAAGCGACGATTCTATAGTGCTTCTCGCAAGAGATATTTCAAAACGAATCGAAAGCGAGCTTGAATATCCGGGTCAGATTAAAATTAATGTTATTCGTGAGGTTCGTGCGATTGAATATGCAAAATAAATAACGCATATACTAAAAAAGCTGAAAATTTATTTTGAATGACGATTACGGGGCGGCTTCGTTGTGCGGAGCAGCCCTGTTTTTAAAAAACAGGGGTGTAGTTTTTTGAATATACTTTGTATCGGAGATATTGTCGGGAAAGACGGCAGCGAAACGCTTGTTTCGCAGCTTAAATATATAAAACAGGACTATGACATAGATTTTGTTATAGCAAACGGCGAAAATGCGACAACGGGAAACGGAATAAACCGTGAGCGTGCGGATTTGCTGCTGGACGGCGGCGTGGACGTTATAACGCTCGGAAATCACGCTTTTTCAAAATCGAAACAGGTGCAGGAAGTATTCAGCCTGAAATATCCCGTTATCCGTCCGCTGAATATGCCGGAGGGAACGAGCGGCGAGGGATATATAATAAAGGAATGCTGCGGCAAAAAAATTGCGGTTATCAATGCGCTCGGCAGAGTGTTTATGACACCTTGCGACTGTCCGTTTGCCGCCGTTAAAAATCTTTTGCAGAAAATCGAAGCGGATTTTATTTTCCTGGATTTTCATGCGGAGGCAACAAGTGAGAAAAAAGCCATGGGATATTTCCTCGACGGAAAAGTAACCGCCGTTTTCGGCACGCACACTCATGTGCAGACTGCGGACGAACAGCTGCTGCCGAAGAAAACCGCGTATATTACAGACCTCGGAATGACAGGTCCTATTACGTCCGTTTTGGGAGTAAAAAAAGAAATTGCGATAAAAAAATTTACTGCAATGATGCATGAAAAATACGAAAATGCGGAAGGCAGCTGCAGCATTGAGGGAATCGTTGTCGAAACGGGAGAAAACGGACTTGCAAAAAGCATTAAAAGAATCAACATCAGATAATTGAATTTATTTCCGGAATAAAACCCGCCGCATGGGATAAGATATATACGGGGGTGAAAAAATGGGCAGAAGAAAAAGAGTTTTAGTTGTTTTAATTACAGCGCTTATGTTTCAAAATTCTTTGGCTCAGACTATTTTCAATATTCCCCTGATAAAAAATCAAGATTTTCCCACGGTAGTGCCGGGCGGAGAAGCAATAGGCATTAAACTGTATACAAAAGGTCTTCTTGTAATTGAAACTGCGAGCTTTGAGGACAACAAAGGCAATGTGGTATCGCCGGCAGTCACGGCAGGCGTTAAACAATCTGATATTGTTATAAGCGTAAACGGAGAGCCTTTGGCAAACAATTCTCAATTGGCGGAGGCGGCTCAAAAAGGAGATGTCAGTCTTAAAATATTGCGTAATTCGGCTGAGCAGACCGTAAATATAACACCCGTCACCGGTAAGGACGGAAGTAAAAAAATCGGGCTGTGGGTAAGAGATTCTGCCGCCGGAATAGGAACTTTAACGTTCAAAAGGACAGATAACAACAAATTTGCGGCATTGGGGCATGGAATAATAGATTGTGATGTTAAAAGCACGTATCTGATTAAAGATGGAAGCATTCAGAAAGCTAAGGTAGTATCGGTAGTAAAAGGCAAAAAAGGAAGTCCCGGAGAGCTGAAAGGCATATTTGCCGATGATTCGGGATTCACTGGAACTATAGAGAAAAACGACGCCGACGGGATTTACGGCGTTTTAAACACGCTTGATTCGGGCGAGCCTGTGGAGATAGCCTCGAAATGGGAGGTCTGCGAGGGATCGGCGCAGATAATCTGCTCGATAGGTGAAGAAAAAAAGGCATATGATATAGAAATTGAAAGCGTATCTCCTCTTAATACTTTCAATTCAAAATCAATGATTATAAGAGTAACGGACAATGAACTGCTCGAAAAAACGGGCGGAATTGTTCAGGGAATGAGCGGAAGTCCCATAATGCAGAACGGAAAGCTTGTCGGTGCGGTTACACACGTTTTTGTAAACGACCCTACGAAGGGTTACGGCATATTTGCACAGACAATGCTCGAAATGACACGATGAAAATGCGGTGCGGCGATTTTTCTTTGCCGCACCCTATTTCTTGATTATTTGTATTGATATTTGCGGCGGGTTGTGGTATAATTAATATACAGCTAAATTCGCCTATCGGCGAGCTAAATGTGCTACGCACGCTAAATTGAACTCCGTTCAGCTAAATTGCCTTCGGCAGCTACGGGGCGAATTTAATTTAGCTGTTTCGAAGAAACAATTTAGCTATCGAATGAAATGAGATAATTTAGCTTTGCACGGTAGTGCAAAATTTAGCTGATACATATGTATATGCAGACCTACAACCCCTCAGTCAGCTTGTGCTGCCAGCTCTACCAAGGCACGCCTGCGTATGCTACAGGCATTACTCCGGTGCCCTTACACAGGGGAGCCTATCGAAGTACGTGCAAACCCCATTCAGTGGCACAGACCAATGCCTCCCCTGTGTAAGGGGAGGGGGACCGCCCGTGGCGGTGGAAGGGTTGTTCAATAGCTAAATTCGCCATGCGAATTTAATTCAGCTGTTTCGAAGAAACAATTTAGCTATCGAATGAAACGAGATAATTTAGCTTTGCACGGTAGTGCAAAATTTAGCTGATTATATTATCTGCCCGAATTGACTGCATATGTTTGATTGTAAAAACACCACATTGATAAAACAATTCAATAAGGGGCTTTAGTCCCGTCATTCAACGTTTTCAGCGGGAAATTGTATCCCGCCGCTGAAAAAAATTAAGCGGAACCCGCCGCCTACAGAGGCGGAGGTCATCTTAATTTAGTTATAATTTTTAAAATACATAATATACGGAGGTATCGAACATGGTTGAAGATACTATTGTTGCGTTGGCAACACCGCCCGGAATGAGTGCTCTTGCCGTGATACGCATGAGCGGCGAGGATTCCGTGAAGATTGCGGACAAGCTGTTTTCAAAAAATCTTTTGAACGCCGCTTCACATACGCTTCATTTCGGGAAAATACATGATACAGACGGAAACGTCACGGACGAGGTGCTTGTGTCCGTTATGCTCGCCCCGAAAAGCTATACGGGCGAAAATTCGGTGGAAATAAGCTGTCATGGCTCTATGACTGCCGTCAGAAAAATAATACTTTCGCTGATTGAATGCGGAGCAAGGCAGGCACGTGCCGGAGAATTTACGAAACGTGCGTTTTTGAACGGTAAAATGGATTTGTGCCGCAGCGAAGCCGTTATCGACATAATTCATTCAAAGAGCGAGCTCGCCCTGGAAAAGGGCATTGACCAGCTTTCCGGAAGCATTTCCGAAAAAATAAACGAAATTCGTGATAAAACCGTGTATCTTGCGGCAGCGATTTCGAGCGAAGCGGATTTCCCCGACGAGGGCGTTTCCGGACTGACGGACGAATTTGTCGAATCTACGCTCACAGAGGTTATCGGCAAAACCGACAGGCTGCTTGAAACCGCAAAAACAGGCAAATACATACGCGACGGGATTGCGGTAAGCCTGACCGGCAGACCGAATGCCGGAAAATCCTCCGTGCTGAATACGCTCTCCGGCGAGCAGAAAGCAATCGTCACGAATATCCCCGGCACTACACGCGACACCGTTGAAGATTACATTAATATAGGGAATATATGTGTGAAGCTTATGGACACCGCAGGCATACGCAACACGGACGATGAGGTGGAAAAAATCGGCGTGAGCCGTGCGAGAAGTGCGGCGGAAAATGCGGATTTGATTCTCTACGTTGCGGACGCAAGCACGCCGCCGAACAGCTACGATATTGAAATTATAGATTTCATAAAGGATAAAAACGTAGTAATGCTTCTGAACAAGGAGGACATTTCAAGCGAATATGCGGAAGAATACAAACGGCTTATAAATGCGCCGTATATATACACCTCGGCACTTTGCGGAAGCGGATTCGGCGAGCTTAAAAGCATTATAGAAAAAATGTTTGAAACCGGCAAAGCGGCATCCGAGGTAACCATAACAAATATTCGTCATGCAGATGCGCTGACACGTGCAAGCAAGCATCTGCACGCAGCATACGAAGCATTCGGGTCCGGCGTGCCGGCAGACTTCATGGCAGTGGATATAGAAGCAGCCGTTTCCTCATTCGGAGAAATTACGGGTATGAGCGTATCCGAAGAAATAGTAGATACAATATTTAAGGAGTTTTGTGTAGGAAAATGATTAAAGAAGAACCGTTAATATTAGCAATAGAAAGCTCGTGCGATGAAACCTCGGCGGCAATATCGAGGGGCGGCAGAGAGATTTTGTCGAACATAATTTCAACCCAGATAGCAATACATACGCAATACGGCGGCGTAGTGCCGGAGATTGCGTCCAGAAAGCATATAGAAGCTATAGACGAGGTCGTAAGCGAATGCCTTAAGGAAAGCGGCGTTACACTTGCGGATATAGACGCAGTTGCCGTGACTGCGGGTCCGGGACTCGTCGGTGCTCTGCTTGTCGGCGTATCGTATGCCAAGGGGCTGGCATATTCTCTCGGCGTGCCGCTGATACCGGTACATCACATAGAGGGGCATATCTGCGCCAATTTCATCGCCCACAAGGAGCTTGAACCGCCGTTTGTGTGTCTTGTGGCGTCCGGCGGACACAGCCATATTATATATGTAAACGATTACAACAGCTTTGAGATTCTCGGCAGAACCCGTGACGACGCCGCAGGAGAAGCGTTCGACAAGGTGGCGAGGGTAATAGGGCTGGGATACCCGGGCGGCCCGAAAGTGGAAAAATGCGCCAAAAACGGCAACAAGGACGCCATAAAATTTCCGAGGGTGCATTTTGAAAACAGCCTTGATTTCAGCTTCAGCGGAGTTAAAACCGCCGTGCTGAATTATATGCACAAGGCAGAGCAGAAAGGCGAAAGCGTAATCATATGCGACGTTGCCGCAAGCTTCCAGGAGGCTGCGGTGGATATACTTGTGGAAAACCTCATGAAAGCGGTTGAGATGAAGAAAGCGGACAAGGTGTGCCTTGCCGGCGGTGTTGCCTCGAACGGATATTTGCGGAAAAAGCTTGAAGCGGCAGCCTCGCCGAAAGGCATTGCGACTCTGTTTCCGCCGCCGATTCTCTGCACGGACAATGCAGCTATGATCAGCTGCGCCGCATATTACGAATACAAAAAAGCGAATTTCGCATCGCTGCGGCTCAACGCATATCCCTCTATCAAGCTTGGGGATAAATTAGGTGTATAAAAGAGATTATGTAAAGCAATTAATGTGGACAACTTTTCATAAAATCCTGTGAAAAGTGTGGATAACTTACGTAAAAGGTGGGTAAAATGCGTGTTTTTGGTGGATAACTATGTTGATAAGGTGTATAAACAATGCGTGATACTCCGAAATTATGGAAACATATAAGTCTTATTTTTGCGGTTAATGTCAAAAATTTGCCATGATTAAAAAAAGGTATTGACACCGCTGTTTTAATATGATATACTGAAAAAAATAAATTAACGGAGGGGAACTACATATGATTAAAGTAGGTATTATAGGCTGCGGCGGTATAGCAAACGGAAAGCATATGCCGGCACTCAAAAAGCTTGAAGATGTGGAAATGGTTGCGTTCTGCGATATTATCAGGGAAAGAGCGGAAAAAGCCGCTAAGGAATACGGCACTGCGGACGCTAAGGTTTATGAGGATTACAAGGAATTGTTAAAGGACAAATCCATAGACGTCATCCACGTTTGCACACCGAACAGAGAGCACAGCTTCATAACTATAGACGCACTCGAAGCAGGCAAGCACGTAATGTGTGAAAAGCCTATGGCTAAGACATATGCGGAAGCAAAGGCAATGCTTGAAACGGCAAAGAGAACGGGCAAGAAGCTCTCAATCGGCTATCAGAACAGACAGACGCCGGAGGTTCAGTACTTGAAAAAAGCTTGCGACAACGGTGAACTCGGCGAGATTTATTTTGCAAAAGCTCACGCAATCCGCCGCAGAGCAGTTCCGACATGGGGTGTATTCCTGAATGAAGAAGAGCAGGGCGGCGGTCCGCTTATAGATATAGGAACGCACGCACTCGACATCACGCTTTGGACGATGAACAACTACAAACCGAAAATGGTTGTCGGCAAAACATACAGAAAGCTTGCCGACCAGACGGAAACGGCAAATGCCTGGGGCGATTGGGATCCCGAAAAATATACTGTTGAGGATTCGGCATTCGGATTTATCGTAATGGAAAACGGTGCTACAATCGTGCTGGAATCCAGCTGGGCGCTCAATACGCTTGATGTAAAGGAAGCGAAATGCAGCCTTTGCGGAACAAAGGGCGGTGCGGACATGAACGACGGACTTCGTCTTAACGGCGTTAAATACGGCAAAATGTATACAGAAAAACCGGAACTCGGCGCAGGCGGCGTTGATTTCTATGACGGCGCAAGCGAAACTCCTGCGGACAGAGAGGCGAGATTCTGGATTGATGCTGTTAAAAACGACAAAGACCCTGTAGTTCTTCCGGAACAGGCAATCGTCGTAACAAGAATACTTGAAGCGATTTACGAATCGGAAAAGACAGGCAAACCTGTATATTTCAATGACTGATAATTAAATAATATGATGACAGAGGGGCTGCAGCAAAACGATTTTTGAAATCGAGTTGACTACAGCCCCATCTTAATATAACAATATACTTTGCTTATCAATATTCACCATGGCAAAGAGGATTAAACGAAAACACAAATGACATTCTTAGATTTTTCTATCTTAATGGAACAGATTTTTTAAAGGAGGTGAACGCTCTGGATAAAGAATAGATAATATTATTTATGATACTTCTGTTACTATTAGTAACTTCCATAAAAAATAACGCCCACCGTCAAATGAAGCGTTATTTTAAAATAATATTCATTTTGGCATAACCGTTTGAGGTCTTGCCTTTTTCTGTTTATATTTTACCACAAAACATTTTATTTGTCAAGTGTTAAATTTTTTTCGGCGGTGTTGGTCTGTACTGACTCCCATAAGCTCCCCTGTGTAAGGATACTTACTTAGGTCTGCACATACTTCGCGATAGGCTCCCCTGTGTAGGGGAAACGGAATAATGCCGGCGACATACGTAGGCATGCCTTGGTAGAGCCGGCGGCATAGCCGTCTGAGGGGTTGTTGGTCTGCACTCACCACATAGGCTCCCCTGTGTAAGGGGAGCTGGCACCGTTAGGTGACTGAGGGGTTGTTGGTTTTGCATTGACTTTCTATTATTTTTTCAATACTTTTTACAACCCTTCCACCGCCACAGGCGGTTCCCCTCCCCTTACACAGGGGAGGCGTTAGTTAGTGCCGCTGAATGGGGTCTGTACAAACTTATATAGGCTCCCCTTACACAGGGGAGGCTTGGGTCTGTGCCGCCGAATTGGCGTGGGGTGGGGTGGAATTAGGGCGAAAAAAAAGCATTGAGGATAAACCCCAATGCTTTTTTATTATACAAGCTTTAGATTAGCTGTTGTATTCGAAGATTACGATATCTTCAACGATTGTATCGTTCTGTGTACGAACGAATACTACGTCTGCTTTACCTTCGCCTGTCTTGTCAGCGTCAACTTCGCCTGCTGCAGCGTCTTTAACCTTAATCTTGCTTGCGAACAAGTCTACGCTTGCGCCTGCAACATTAGATTTAGCTGAAAGGTCGATCGAATTTTTACCTTCTTTGTTATCAGCAAGTACAATCTTTGTACCTGTCTTATCATAAGCAAATCCGAGATAGAAGCAGTAATCGTCTCCGCCAGCTTCGAAAGCAGCAAGTTTTATACCCTTACCGTCAAGTGCGAATTTAAGTCCGCCCGGCTGTGAAGCATCTTTAAGGTCTGCAGCTTTTACAAGTCTGTAAATCTTATCAGCTTCGCCGTTTGCTGTTTTGCTGTAAAGAACTACATCACCTTTTGCAAGAACATCAGCTGTGTTAGCTTTTGCTGTGAATACAGGTTCTGCATTTTCGCCTTTATATTCAGCATCTATAACTTCTGTATCGTTCTTGTCAGCAAATACTGTAACTTCTTCGCCGCCAACATAACCTGTTAAGTTATAACCTTCGTCGCCGTCGTCGTTTGTTACGTTAGATTTGCTGCTGATTACGAAGAAGTCGCTGTTGAGAGCGATTTCGCCTACAAGACCTTCACCGCAAACAACTTTAACATAGCTATCGTCGTCAAGACCGTAACCTTTACCTGTGTAGGTGTTTCTGTTTACGAGAGCGTCTTTCTTTGCAATCGAAATATCATCTTCGTCAATTTCTTTGCTAAGATTAGTACCCTTAGCGTAGCTGAATATAGCTGTTGTATCGCTGAGGTATACGCCGCCTAAACTTTCCGTAGCTTCGATATAATCTTTGCCCGGAATTTCTTTATAGTTGAATGCTGCATCAGAATCATTTTCTGTTGCTGTAACGTAAATCTTGTTGATTTCGTTTGAAGAGTTTGTTTCGTAAGCAACAACCTTGTTCATAAGAATCTTTGAACCGGAAACTGTTCCGCCCAAGTTACCAAGCATTGTTTCAGAGCTCATGCTTGTTGTTGAAACAGATGTTTTACCCTCGAAAGAAACCTTATTAGCCATGTCAAATGTTGTCCATGTGCCGTCTACAGTTACGAGTCTAATCTGCCAGCTGTCTTCAACACCTGTAGATTTAACAGCCTTTGTAGCAAAACCGTATTTGAGGTTCTGGTTAGAAGCTGTCTTATCCATATCTACAACGTATCCGCGAGCGTTTACATAAAGTGTAACTTCATCGCCGAGTTTAATACCGTTCGAACCTTCTTTACCGATTTTGTCACCGATATATTTGTTGTAGTCATAAGCTTTTCCGCCTACTGTAAGTGTCTTGTCGTCTGTGTCGTAAGTTGTAACAGAACCGGAAGCTTTTTCAGATGTGATTGTAACAACACCGTATTCAAGCTCGTTGTTGCTGTTTACATAACCTGCAATACTGAGAACGTCGTCAACCTTGATGTCTGCGAATGTTGCAGCAGCACCGTCTTTAACGATTGAGTATCTGCCTTTGTATTCGTCTTCATCAAATTTAACTTTGTTGATAAGGTTGCTATCTTTATCGTAGGATTTACCAACAACTGTTGTTGTCTTTTCGTTGATAGAATCAACTACAAGATCAAAGTAATCTGTGATATAAGCAATGTTGAATTCGTCGCCCGATGTGTTGCAAACGAGTTTAACATCAGCGTCTTTCGCATCATCAAGGTAGTAATCAAGAACTTCTTTCATATTAGAAACTGTCTTAATATCTCCGCCTTTTGATATAGAACCTATTGCTTTAGGAGCTGTCTGTCTGCCGTTTACATAAACTTTAGAGATTTCTACATCATGTTTGTCGTATTTGTCAGCGTCTTTGTCTGTGTATACAGCAACTGTACCTGTGATTGTATCTGTGCCTGCTGTAATAGATGTTTTTGACTTATAAACGTCTTTTGTTTTGAAAGATACATCCGAGTTCTTAGATGTTTTCGGATATACAGCTATAAGAGTAGCGTCTGAATCTGTTGCATTGTCAACGTACATAACTACGTTGTAATCAAGGTAAGATTCTGCTGTTGCTTTGATATCGCTTGCTACGTTGATTGTAGCTTTTTTGTATCTTGTATCAGACATTGAAGTACCGTAAACATCTGAAGGATTAGCATCGTCTTCAGCTTTGTTCATGTAGTATCTCTGAGCTGTGTAGTTATCTTTAACAGCTGTTACCTGTCTCTCGTATTTAACCTGAACTTTACCGTCTTTGATTGTATCGTCGGAAGCCGGAGTCTGTTCGATTGTACCTTCAAATTTTGTTACGTTTAATTTGTTGAGTAAGAGATTTTCCGTAGCTGTGAAAGAAACGTCTGTACCGAAGCTTGTCTGTCCCATTATAGGAACTTCGAGAGCGTTGTAAGACATCTGAGCTACGATTGAACGTGTTGCTGCTACGCCTGTTGCGCCGCCGCTAACGTTTGCAAGGATACCTCTCTGTGCAGCAACGATCTGGAAGCCGCCCGGATATCCGCCGTTTACTTCAGCCATCGGTGTGTAACCCAAAGCTGCAACGAGCATCTTGATTGCCTGTTCGTAAAGAACCTTGTCTTCAGGACCGAAGTTTCCGTCACCGTAACCGTTTACGATACCCTGCTGTGAAGCAAGAGCTACATAACCGGATGCCCAGTGGTCGCCCGGAACATCGTTGAATACCTGCTGACCTTTTGCACCGTTTGCTGTTTCTTCAAGACCTAAGAGACGGCAAACAACAGCAGCGAATTCTGCTCTTGTGATATCTCCGTCAGGCTTGAATGTGCCGTCTTCATAGCCCTTTAAGATGCTTAATGAGCTAAGAACACTTACTGCCTCGCCGTACTTTGCATCAGCTGCCACGTCAGTATACGATGCTGCGCCTACTGTTGTGAAAACAAGCATGAATGAAAGAACAACTGCCAAAACTTTTGATAAGTTCTTCATTAGAACTCCTCCTTATAAAAAATTTATTTTTCTCACCTTGATAGGTGCGGTACACCTTTTCCTGTACCCATGTGCATATTATATCACTTTGTCCGCACTATGTCAAGGATTTTGAATATATGTAATGAAAATGTAAAATAAGGTGTAACATTGTTACAAAATATAACATCGAAAAATTTCGGCAAACAAGCGTTCTGTACCGCAATATACAGCATATTAAGCCTATTTTTGCGTATGCACGGTGTAATGTGCTGTATACTGCAGTAGGAAACGTTATTTTTTCAAAATTTTTGATTTAAATTTTGAAAAATGCTTTTATTAAATTACATTTTATCACCAATGTGATTTTGCGGTGTGTGCATTTTTACAACCCTTCCACCGCCACGGGCGGTCCCCACACCTCCGCTGCACAGCAGCGTTTTAACAACCCTTCCGTCATGCTTTCGCATGCCATCTCCCCTTACACAGGGGAGGCTTTGGTCTGTGCCACTGAATGGGGTCTGTATGAATTTTGAACAACCCTTCCACCGCCACGGGCGGTCCCCCTCCCCTTACACAGGGGAGGCTTTGGTCTGTGCCGCTGAATTGGGTTTGTATGCACCCCCATAGGCTCCCCTGTGTAAGGGGAGCTGTCAGCAAAGCTGACTGAGGGGTTGTAGGTTTGCATTTATTTATTAATATGTTTTTTTATTTGTTCATCAATATAAACGCATACGCCCTCGAAATTCTTCAAAACATCAAGGTTTGATATTCTTACAACCGTTATCCCATATTTATTTAAATATTCTGTTCTTTTCGCATCATTTCTTGCACCTGCATCTTTATAATGCTGAGAACCGTCAATTTCTATTGCCAGTTTCGCACTTGCACAATAAAAATCCGCAATATACATACCGAGTATTTTCTGACGTGTTACTTTTACCGGATAATCCCGCAGATAGTCATACCATAGATGTTTTTCTTCCTTTGTCATATTTTTTCTTAACTCATTTGCAAACGGAAGCAAATTTTTGTTATGTTTTCTATCCATCGGTACTACCTCCGAATAAACTTGTGCGAATTTTGGACAACCCTTCCACCGCTAACGCAGTCCCCCTCCCCTTACACAGGGGAGGCTTGGTTTGTGCCGCTGAATGGGGTTTGTTCCTCTTTTGGACAACCCTTCCACCACTAACGTGGTCCCCCTCCCCTTACACAGGGGAGGCATTGGCGAGTGCCACTGAATTGGGTTTGCACGAATTTTGAACAACCCTTCCGTCATGCTTTCGCATGCCACCTCCCCTTACACAGGGGAGGCTTGGGTCTGTGCCACTGAATGGGGTTTCATCATTTCTCCAGTGCGGCTTTCACAAATCCCAGAAATACCGGATGCGGTCTATTGATTCTGGACTTGAATTCCGGGTGGAACTGCACGCCCACGAACCATTTATGCGACGGTATTTCGACGATTTCGACAAGCGTTTCGCTCGGCGAACGTCCCGAAATCTTCATGCCCGCTTTTTCAAACTCCTCTATATATTTATTATTAAATTCATATCTGTGTCTATGGCGTTCGTAAATCAAATCCTGTCCGTAAAGGCTCTTGCAAATAAGCCCGTCCGTCAGTTTACAGGGATAAAGACCGAGGCGCATTGTTCCGCCCATATTCTCTATTTCCTTTTGTTCCGCCATAATGTCTATTACCGGATATTCCGTTTTTTCGTCAAATTCGGCACTGTTTGCGTTTTTGAAATTCAAAACGTTTCTCGCAAATTCAACAACGCTGAGCTGCATACCGAGACAAATTCCGAAAAACGGCACGTTATTCTCTCTGGCATATCTGATAGCTTTAATCTTGCCCTCGATACCCCTGTTGCCGAATCCGCCCGGAACCAATATTCCGTTTACGTCCGAAAAGGTTTCATTAACGTTATCGTCCGTTATATCTTCCGAATCCACCCATTTTATATCTACATCGGCATCGTTCGCTATACCTGCGTGTTTCAGCGATTCAACAATGCTTATATAAGCGTCGTGCAGCGAAACATATTTGCCGACAAGCGCAATTTTAACTTTCTTTTTGAGGTTGAGCGCCTTATCCGCAAGTGCTTTCCACTCCTTGAGGTCGGGATCTTTCTTCTCGATACCGAGCATTTCGCATACCGTATCGGCAAGCCCCTGTTTTTCGAGCATAAGCGGCACGTGATACAGGCTGTCCGCATCAAGATTTTCTATTACGGCTTTTTTCTGTACATTACAGAACAGCGCAATCTTATCCTTATGCTCTTCCGGTATCGGTCTTTCGCTTCTGCAAACGATTATATCCGGCTGAATACCGAGGCTCAGAAGCTCTTTTACGCTATGCTGCGTCGGTTTCGTTTTCAGCTCGCCCGATTTCTCTATGTACGGAACGAGCGTTACGTGTATATACAGGCAATTTTCTCTGCCGACATCGCCTTTTACCTGGCGGATTGCTTCGAGGAACGAGAGAGATTCCACATCGCCCACCGTTCCGCCGATTTCCGTTATTACAACGTCCGGCTTTGCGGCTGTATTGCCCACTCTGAAAACCTTATCCTTAATTTCGTTTGTTATATGAGGTATTACCTGAACGGTACCGCCGAGGTAGTCGCCTCTGCGTTCTTTATTTATAACGCTAAGATAAATTTTACCCGTTGTCACGTTGCTGTTTACGCCGAGATTTTCGTCGATAAATCTTTCATAGTGACCGAGATCCAAATCTGTTTCCGCACCGTCATCGGTAACAAAAACTTCCCCGTGCTGATACGGACTCATCGTACCGGGATCTATGTTTATATACGGGTCAAATTTCTGCATTGTAACCTTAAGACCTCTTGCCTTAAGCAATCTACCGAGAGATGCGGCGGTAATTCCTTTGCCTATTCCCGACACTACACCGCCGGTTATGAATATATATTTAATAGCCACCGCCATCGCCCCTTTTCCGCACTCTTAATGCTCTTTTTTATTTTTTAATATTCCACAACTAATATATTATATCAGATTATCGCCCTGTTTGTCAATCACATTTTCTACAAAAAACTATTTTTTTTGATTTTAATTTTTAGCACCTTTCGTTCCCTTGCCCTGCATTTGCAGAATATTCGTATCGTAAGTGAACGTGAGCGACTGTCTTTCTCTGCTGCGTTTGAGCGCAATTCTGACGAGTTCGTCTATGACTTTTTCAAAGCTTATGCCGACTTTCTCCCAAAGATAGAACGCAAGCGAACCGGGTATCGTATTCGGCTCGTTTACATAAACTTCGCCGTTATCCTCGTCTATCATGCAATCAACCCTCGCAACGCCCGAAAATCCGAGTATTTTAAACGCACGTTTCACGCAGCTGCGGATTTTTTCTTCCGTTTCGGGTTCAAGCTCCGCCGGAACTTTTCTCGCAAGAGTCGCCATGCCTTTTGACGCACCTTTAGAGCCGCCTTTATACTTTATATCATACGTGAGAATATCTTTGCTGAACGGCTCTTCGCAAGCCGAAAGAATTATTTCGTCACCGTCGCCCATTGCGGCGCAGTTAATCTCTCTCAAATGCTCTATTGCGTGCTCGACAAGGATTTTTTCCGCATAATTCGCCGCATTTTCAATGGCGTCTTTCAGTTCCGCTCTGTCATGAGCTTTTTTTATACCTACGCTCGAGCCCAAATCCGCCGGTTTTACGATGAGCGGATAACCGAGTTTTTCGCATTTTTCTATTATTTTTTCCGAATCCTTAAACCATTCCTTGGAGCTGAAATATTCGCAGTCGAGCACAGGCACACCGTGTTCTTTCAGCAGTTTTTTCTGCACAACCTTATCCATGCCGAGTGCGGAAGCCAGCACATTGCAGCCGCCGTACGGCACTTGCAGCGTTTCGAGATAACCCTGGAGAGTTCCGTCCTCGCAGTTCGTTCCGTGGATAACCGGCAGCACGACGTCTATCGTGCCGAGGTCGCCGCCGAACAGCGGTTTCGGGTATTTTATCATTCTGACTTTTCCGCCGTCGCGCACGAGAATTATTCTGCTGCTTTTTTTCAGCAGTCCGTCTATATCCTTAAACGATTCTACGTTCAGCATATCCTTTCCCGTGTAGAAATCGCCCTGTTTTGTTATGTATATCGGAATTATATTATACTTATCTTTATTCGCCGCCGCCATTGCCTGCTGTGCCGATATTACGGACACCTCATGTTCAACCGAACGTCCGCCGAACATAAACGCTAAATTTGTTTTCATAAGAAACACTCCTTTTCAACCAAGTTTACAGATACAAATCCGGCAAATCGTTTTCAAACAGCACCGTCCAGCCGTCCGACGCAACGTCATTCATTTTTATGAGCGCCGCTCCGAGGTCTGCCGCAACATAAAGCCCTCCGCCGTAGCCTGCGGATTTTATGCCGTCTTTTATCGGTATTGTCTGTTTCTCGCCTACCAGAATTATATAATCGCAGTTTTTCGCCGCACATCTGCCGAACTCAAAATTTATTTCATATTCTTTATCGCCGAGTTCTATCATGCCCGGCGTTATGAGCATTCGTTTTCCTTTTTCAAATTTGCCGAGAACGTCTACCGCCGCTTTCGACCCCTCCGCATTTGAATTGAATGCGTCGTCTATGACGGTTATTCCGTTTCCGTGATTTTTCATCTGCAATCTGTGCGGAACAGGCTCAAGACGTCTTACGGCGTAGCGTATTTGTTCCGGCTCAACGCCGAGTTTCAGTGCCATTGCCGCCGCCGCTATTATGTTCGACACGGTATGTCTGCCGAGAAGCTTCGTTTCGAGGCTGATTTCCGTGCCGTCCTCGCAGCACATAACGAATCTTACGCCGAACGTTCCGTATGAAACGTCTTTCGCATAATATCTGCCGCCGTCCTCCATATCGATTCCGCAGGGGGTTACCCCCTCTCTCATATTCGCACGGATAACAGGCGACGAAACGTTTACGACCACGTTTTCCTTATTCTCCACGGCGTCGTAAAGCTCGTATTTCGTCTTTATAATATTTTCGATATTCAAAAATGTTTCGAGATGCTGAGGACCTATGGACGTTATAATTCCGTATGACGGGCGCACTATATCGCAGATTTCCTTAATATCGCCCACGTATTTCGCACCCATTTCGCAAACGAAAATTTCGTGCGCCGCCGTCAGCGAATTTCTGACGGTTTTGACAACGCCCATCGTAGTGTTATAGCTTTCGGGAGTCATCAGCGTATGATATTTTTCCGACAGCAATTTCGTTAATATATATTTTGTGCTTGTTTTGCCGTAGCTTCCCGTAATGCCGACAACCTTAAGGCTCGGCAGCTCGTTTATAATGCGTTTCGCATCGTTTATATACCACCTGTTTATCAGGCTTTCCACCGGCGAATTTATCTTATTCACCACGGCTACGAGATAGCCCATGCTGATATTCAGCGCAATCACGAGAACCATTGTTATAAAAAATGTGGTGTTCAGCAGACACATAATCGCAGCCGCCGAGATAATCCCCAGAATAACCGATGTTGTGATAAGCCTCTTGACACGTGCCGTGATAACAAAAGCTTTTTTTGCTTTCGGCGCAATTTTAATCAGCAGTGCGAGCGTGAGCAGCGTAATAAGAATATATGTAATCTTGCCGGCATATATGTTGATAAATCCCGCAAGAATACCGGCGCACGGTGCAAATATATCCGAAAACAGCACTTTTTTCTTCCCTTTGTACCAATGATAATATTCATTGTTCAGATACATTTCCTGCTGAAGCATATGGAAGCCGTTTTTCAGCTTAAATCCTGCCAGCGCCAGAAACGCCAAAACCGTTATAATATTTAAAATCATCTATTTTCATCCTTTCGGCGCAGATTAACTTTTAAGAAAATTATTTGTAATCACGGCAAATTCGCCCATATCGTCGATATACGAAAAATGCCCGGCGTTTTTCAGCACCACAAGTCCGGCATCACGCATTTTACTTTCCATGATACGTGCATCCGAAACGGGCGTTGCGTCGTCGTTTTCGCCCCACATCAAAAGCGTGGGCATATCAACCTTATCAAAAAGATATGTCAAATCCTCGTTCACGACACGCACCATGACGCTGCGCATGACGGGATTTGCGTTCTTATAATCGTCCGAACCGAATGCGGATTTTATTCTTTCTTCGGTTTCCTTTGAGAATTTGCCTATTATATTCGCCGTTTTTTTCGCCAGCTTATACGAATATACCTTTATTTTATAGTTTATTCCGTGTTTCGGCTTCACGCCTGCGGCGTCCACGAGAATCATTTTTTCGGGATTGGTCATTTTCTTTGCCGCAAGAATTATACAGAGTCTGCCGCCGAACGAATGTCCGACAAGTATCGGATTTTCAAGTCCGACCGTCCGCATGAATTTTTCAACAAAATCCGCATAGGAATACACGTCCCAGTCGTTTCCCGGCAGTCCCGATTTGCCGAATCCGGGCAAATCGAGCGCCCATACTCTGAATTTGTCTTTCCATGCGTTCACCATGGGCATAACTGCGCCTATGTTTGCGCCCCAGCCGTGGAGCACGAGCAGGTCTTTGCCCTCGCCGAACACTTCGTAATTTACTTTTATTCCGTCAATATCAATCATCATATTTCCCCGTTTTCAAATATAATATCAAGCAGCTGCGATATTCTTTCGTGCCTGTTCGTCAGATAAAGGTAACCGAAAAGCGCTTCGAGCCCCGTTGATTTTTTATAATCCGCAAGGCTTGCATTTTTCGCCGTGGTATGCGGTTTGGAATTTCGTCCCCTTTTATATATCGCCGTTTCTTCTTCCGACAGCCTCGGAGATAAAATATCGAAAAATCTGCTCTGTGCCACCGCCGACACATATTTTTTCGCATATTTATGCAGCGTATTAACCGGCATATTCGCTTTTTTCATCAGATATTCCCTTACGGCAAGTTCGTACACGGCGTCGCCCATATATGCCAGCGCCAGTGCGCCGTATTGTTTAAAATCGGTCAATACGTCATCTCCTATTTGTTAAATATTATCTGCACACCGTCACGGGTATCTTTAAGCGTAACGCCTTTTTCGAGCAAAATATCTCTTATCTCGTCCGAGCGTGCAAAATCCTTATTCTTTCTCGCCTGTGTACGTTCGTCAACAAGCTTACGGATTTCTTCCGGAATCTCCTCTTTCTTATCTTTTTCGAGAATACCGAGAACGCCGCCGAGTTCCTTAAGTAGCGCCGTATATGCTTCAAGCTCTTCCTTTGAAGCTTCGTCCATGCGCATATTTATATCCTTAACAATCTCGAACAGCACGCTTATTGCGTCCGCCGTGTTTATATCGTCTTCCATAGCGTCTTTGAAACGCTGTTTATACGCTTCGATTTTCTCTGCACCGTCAAATTTCTCCGATTTTGCCCCGTTCATCTTGAAACTCATTGTTTCAAGGCAGTTATACAGGCGGTCGAGCGCATTTTTCGACTGCTCCATCAAATCGTGAGAAAAGTTTATCGGATTTCTGTAATGTGCGCTGAGCATGAAAAATCTGATTACTTCATAATCAAATTCTTTCGCTATATCACGCACCGTAAAGAAATTGCCTTTGGATTTCGACATTTTCGTGCCGTCTATATTGATATATCCGTTGTGCAGCCAATAATGTGCGAACGGTTTTCCCGTTGCGGCTTCACTCTGTGCGATTTCATTTTCGTGATGCGGAAAAATCAAGTCCTTGCCGCCGCTGTGAATATCTATCGTTTCGCCGAGATATTTATTTACCATCGCCGAGCATTCTATATGCCAGCCCGGTCTGCCCGGTCCCCAGGGGCTTTCCCATGCCGGTTCGCCCGGCTTTTGGCTCTTCCATACGGCGAAATCCATCGGGTCTTTCTTTCTCTCGTCAACGCTTATTCTCGCACCGGCTTCGAGGTCGTCGAGCGGCTGATGAGAAAGCTTGCCGTATTCCTTAAATTTCTTTGTGGAAAAATACACATCGCCGTTTACTTCGTAAGCATAGCCGTTATCCACAAGCTTTTTAACCATATCGATTATGGCGTCTATGTTCTCCGTTGCGCAGGGGTGTACCGTAGCTTTTTTTATATTAAGCCCTTTTGCGTCCGTGAAATATTCGCCGATGAATTTTTCGGCAAGCTGTTTCACCGTTATCCCCTGTTCGTTTGCATTGTTTATCATCTTATCGTCAATATCCGTGAAGTTCTGCACGAAATCGACCTTATACCCGATATATTCAAAATATCTGCGGAGCGTGTCGAATATAATAAACGGTCTTGCGTTGCCTATATGGAAATAATTGTACACCGTAGGCCCGCAGGAATACATCTTAACTTCGCCCTCTTTTATCGGTACAAATTCTTCTTTTTGTCTTGTCATACTGTTATAAAGCTTCATCATGCTCTCCCTTTTCTATCTTGTTTTTCAGTTTTTCCAATTCAACCGACATTCGGCAAAGCTCCATTGATATAGGATCGGGAATATGTATCTGATCCATATCGCACACCTTTCTGCCGTTGCGCCGCACAACCCTCGCCGGAACTCCGACGCAGGTCGAATTCGGCGGCACTTCGTTCAGCACCACCGCATTGGCGGCTATTTTTGAATTATCGCCCACTGTGAATGGTCCCAAAACCTTGGCACCGCTCCCGATAAGCACGTTTTTGCCTATCGTGGGGTGTCTTTTGCCGTGGTCCTTGCCCGTTCCGCCGAGCGTTACGTTCTGATATATCGTACAATCGTCGCCGACCTCGGCGGTTTCGCCTATGATAACGCCCATTCCGTGGTCTATAAACACGCCTTTTCCTATCTTTGCGCCGGGATGAATTTCAATCCCCGTGAGCCACCTTGCAAACTGCGAAATCAGCCTTGCTATGAAGAAGAATTTTCTTTTATAGAAAAAATGCGCTATTCTGTGCCAAATCACAGCATGAAGTCCCGGATAGAGCAGCAGCACTTCAAGGCTGTTTCTTGCTGCCGGGTCACGCTCTTTTATAGCATTTATATCATATCTCAAGCTCATCCGTATTCCCTCCTTCAAACATCATTACCGCACGCAAATTTATATTTTCCGACATCAGCAGCAGCGGAAGCGTATTTTCTCCCACACCGTCCGCTCCCAACACCGCAAGCGCACGTTTTTCCGCTTCCGTGGGTTCGCCGTCCGACACCGCATAAATTCCGCCTTTTTTCGCAATGCGGTTTTTCCCGGTTTTAACGTTTCCGCCGAACCTTATAAAATCCGCAATATCCGCAAATTCACATTCCGTTTTTTTGAGCGGCTGCGCCCTGACTACCGCCGTAACGTTCTTTATTTTCAGGCATCTTATCAAATCTCTGTAAAATATATTGTTATCGTTTCCTTTAATCTCTCTGTACAGCACGGTTTTTCCGCGTACCGTACCTACAGCAAACCGCCCGAACACATCGTCCGCAGTCTGCGCCGCCGCAAATTCGGCGATTTTCTCTATTTTAAAGCTTTCTTCCGTAAACAGTGCCGTATCCGGCATTTTATCCGTACCGGCGTGTATATGCGCCGCCGTAAGAGTCACGGATTCCGAAAACTTCAAATACCTCACTCCTTCAGAAGCGTTCTGTTATTATAAAGATACTCCGCTCCGGATATTACAGTCACAAGCGCAAGCACAAGCATAAGTATATCCGTAACCGTGAATGTGCCGAATGCAAAATTTTGCCCTATATTCAGCGGTATGAGCGTATATATTATAACTATCATCTGTATCACGGTTTTCACCTTGCCCCACATACTCGCCGCAATAACAACACCGCCGCCCGCCGCAACAAGGCGCAGTCCCGTTACCGTAAATTCACGGAGAATAACGACAAATAATATCCACACCGAGGCTCTTCCGTCGTATACGAAAAGCGAAAGCGCCGCCGTGACAAGCAGCTTATCCGCAAGCGGATCCATGAACTTGCCGAAATCCGTTACAAGATTGTATTTTCTTGCGATTTTTCCGTCCAGCATATCAGTGAGCGACGCCGCAACGAATATCGCAAGCGCAAGCCAGCCGCCCGCCGTGCCGCCTATAATGCCGCACAGTATGAAAAACGGTATCATAATAACTCTGAGTAGTGTAAGCTTATTCGGTAAATTCATTCATAACACCTTCCAAATCGTATTCTTCCGCCGCCGTAACAGTCACCTTTACAAACTGCCCTTCTTCGGCGTTCCCTTTGAAAACAACTCTGCCGTCCACGTCCGGCGAATCCGCCTCGCTTCTGCCGCAGAACAGGTTTTCTCCGAGCTTTTCTTCGCAGAGAACCGTTATTTCTCTGCCGATTTTTTCTTTATTCTTTTCAAGCGAAATACGGCTTTGCAGCTCCATTATTTCGTTTTTTCTTGCGTTTTTCGTTCCCTCGTCAATCTGATTTTCCATTTCCGCCGCTTTCGTACCCTCTTCGGGAGAATACGCAAACACGCCGAGGCGTTCAAACTCCGATTCGCACACAAATTCTTTCAGCGTATTGAAATCCTCTGCCGTTTCGCCCGGGAATCCCGTTATAAACGTGCTTCGTATTACAATTCCGGGAATTTTCTCACGCAATTTTTTAATTATCTCACGATTTTTCCCGAGAGTGCTTCTGCGTTTCATATTCTTCAAAACCGCCGTTGAAGCGTGCTGAAACGGTATATCTATATACTTGCAGATTTTTTCTTCTTTTGCGATTACGTCTATCAATTCGTCCGTGACGGATTCGGGGTAGCAATATTGCAGGCGTATCCAGCGTATTCCTCCGATTTTGCAAAGCTTTTCGAGCAGCTTCGGCAGCCGCAGTTCCTTATACAAATCTATACCGTACATAGTAGTATCCTGCGCAACGAGTATAAGCTCCGTAACGCCTTTTTCGGCAAGCGATTCCGCTTCTTCAAGCACCGCATCTTCCGGTACGCTTCTGTATTTCCCCCGAAGCTTCGGAATTATGCAGTATGTGCAGTTGTTGTTGCAGCCGTCCGCTATCTTGAGATACGCCGTGCTTTTCGGCGTTGCGAGAACTCTCGGAAGTCCCGTCGGCATATCCTTGTTTATATCGTCTTTTCTGACTACCTTAGACCCGTTTTCGAGTTCGTCTATGACGCTGTTTATCTCATAAAAGCTGCCTGTGCCGACAACGGCGTCGACCTCCGGCAAATCCTTTAAGATTTCGTCCGTATATCTCTGCGCAAGACAGCCCGTGACGATGAGCTTTTTAAGCTTTCCGCCGTTTTTATACTGCCCCATTTCGATTATCGTATCTATGGATTCCTGTTTTGCGCTCTCTATAAATCCGCAGGTATTTACTACTATTATATCCGCTTCCGCCGGATTTGTTACAAGAGTGCACTTTTTTTCCGCAAGTGCAATCATTGTTTCCGTATCCGTCAGATTTTTCGGACAGCCGAGCGATATAAACCCTATCTTATATTTCAAAATTTTCTCCTCCAAGCCTGTTTATGACCTCGTTGATTTCTCCTATGCCGAAGCCTTTCGCATAAAGCCGTCTTTTCACCTTTTCAACCGATTTTCTGTCACGGTCTTTCAGCTTGCCGAGTTCCTTTTCCGCCAGCCTTTCCAGCGCTCCGCCGAACTCCGCTTCGCTGAGTGCCTCGTCTATGACATCACGGCTTACCCCTTTTTTCATAAGGTTGCATACTATCTTGTTTTTGCCGTTCTGTTTCAGGCGCACGCTGTCCGAAACATACGCTTTCGCATATTTTAAATCGTCGAGAAACCCGTTTTTCTCAAAGAAATCCGCAGCATATTCCGCAGCCTTTGAGCTATGCCCCTTTTGTTTAAGCTTCGCACAGAAAGTATATCTTGTGTTTGCGCTTCTCGAAAGGAGCGAAGCGCCGTCACGCTTTGCGGTTTCAAAATCCGACATTTCGCAGAGCCTTTCGGCAATCTCATTGTCGAGCTCCATGCCGGATTTGAGATTCAGTCTGAAAGCCGTTTCGTCCGAAACCGTGCAGAGCAAGCCCTGTTCCGTATAAATATCGAAAAATCCGTTTTTAAATTTAAGATTGGTTATCTTCATTTTCGGTTTCTTCCGGCGCATCGGATTTTATAAGACCCAATGCCGTGCGAATCTGAAGTTCTATGTTGTCGGAAATCTCCGGATTGTCCGCAAGGAACTGCTTTGCGTTCTCGCGTCCCTGTCCGATTTTTGCTCCGTCATATGCAAACCAAGAACCGCTTTTCTTGATTATTCCCAACTCCACGGCATAGTCAAGCACTTCGCCCGTATGCGAAATACCCTCGCCGTACATAATATCAAATTCCGTATCTTTAAACGGAGGTGCCATTTTGTTTTTCACTACTTTTGCCTTTGTTCTGTTGCCAACAACTCCGCCGGCTTCCTTTATGCCCTCGCCTTTTCTTATGTCTATTCTGACGGAAGAATAGAATTTCAGTGCTCTTCCACCCGTTGTCGTTTCAGGATTGCCAAACATAACGCCTATTTTTTCTCTCAATTGATTTATAAATATTATAACCGTGTTGGATTTGCTTGCGATACCCGTAAGCTTTCTCAATGCCTGCGACATAAGTCTTGCCTGGAGTCCGACATACGAATCTCCCATTTCACCCTCAATTTCGCTCTTCGGCACGAGCGCCGCAACAGAATCTATTACGATTACGTCTATAGCTCCGCTTCTCGTCAGCACTTCGGCTATCTGCAATGCCTGTTCGCCGTTATCCGGCTGCGAAAGTATGAGATTATCTATGTCAACGCCGAGCTTTGAAGCATAATCGGGGTCGAGCGCATGTTCGGCGTCTATGAAGGCAACTTCGCCGCCGTTTTTCTGTGCCTGTGCAATTATATGCAGTGCTATCGTAGTTTTACCGGACGATTCCGGCCCGTATATCTCCACTATTCTGCCCCTCGGCACACCGCCTATTCCGAGTGCCGCATCTATTCCTATAGAACCTGTCGAGATAACCTCAACGTTTGTCAGTCCTTTCTCGCCCATGCGCATTACAGCACCTTTGCCGAAATCCTTTTCGAGCTGCGCAAACATATTGTCGAGAACTTCCTGCTTATCTTTGTCTTTCATCAAATAATCCTTGCTTTTCTCTTTTTTTGCCGCCATAATCTCCATAACCTTTCCGCCCACAAAAAATAGTATAGTTTTTCGTCTTATCCATGGGCTGATAAGACACAACACCGTTATTTTTTCATTATCATATGCAATACGTTTTTAACCGCAAGCGTTCTCACTTTCTCACGGTTGCCGCTCAAATTGAGCTTTTTCACGTATGTGCCGTTTTCATACGCAACCGCTATATATACAAGCCCTACGGGTTTTTCCTCCGTGCCGCCGTCCGGGCCGGCTATCCCCGTTGTGGACACTCCTATGCTGCTTCCGGAAAGCTTTCTTACGCCCTCCGCCATTTCCGCCGCCGTCTGCGGACTTACCGCACCGTGTTTTTCGAGTGTTTCCGCTTTAACTCCGAGCAGCTTCATCTTCGCTTCATTCGCATAGGTGACAACGCCGTATCCGAAAACACCGCTGCTGCCGGGGATTTTCACAATCGAATCCGCAAGCAGACCGCCCGTGCAGGATTCCGCCGTTGCAAGCGTAAGTCCGTTATTCTTCAAATATTTATATACTGCGCTGTTCAGCGTTTCATCGTCATATCCGTAAATATATCCGCCGATTCTCATTTCGACCTTTTTAAGCATGTCGGAAATAAGCCGCTCGGCTTCTTCCGCCGTTTCGGATTTCGCCGTTATGCGAAGCTCCGCTTCTCCGGTTTTTGCATATGGCGCAAGCGTGGGATTTCCGCTTTGCATAAGGTCTTTTACTTTGTCTTCGAGTGCCGATTCTCCTATGCCGAATGTTTTCACGGTTTTTGAAACTATCGTTGTGCCGCTCTTCTTCAAAAAATACGGCATTATCTGATTTTTGAACATCGGCTCGGCTTCGCTTGGAGGTCCGGGAATCAGCACGGCTGTTTTGCCGTCTTTTTCGATTATGCACCCCGGTGCTGTGCCGTTGAAATTTTCTATTACTTCCGCACCCTCCGGCATATATGCCTGTTTCACATTATTCTCCGTCATGGGAACATTTATTTTTTCAAAAAATGCTTTTATCTTATTCAGCGAATATTCATCGCATACCGTTTTCAGTCCGAAATATTCCGACACAGTTTCTTTTGTGAGGTCGTCGCCCGTTGGTCCGAGTCCGCCCGTGAATATGACAAGTTCCGCTCTTGCGAAAGCCTGTTTTGCAGCTTCTTTCAGCCGCTTCGCATTATCTCCGACAACCGTCGTATAAAACAGATTTATTCCGGCAGACGCAAGCTGTTCGGAAATAAACCTTGCGTCCGTATTCAGTATCTGACCGAGCAAAAGCTCCGTTCCCACAGAAATTATTTCAGCATTCATATCATAAAAATCTCCGTTTCCTGCCTTGCATCGGCATAAATAGACATCATTTACTGCGTTTTGCGAGCTTTCTCGCAAGATATGCGAGTGCCGCACCGTATTCGTTTATATTTTCAACGGAAGCCGCCGCCTTTTCGGAAAGCTCCGTCACCGTTTCTTTCGCTTTTTCCGTGCCGAAATGCGTTACAAACGTGGATTTGTGACTTTTCTCGTCGCTGCCTATCGGCTTTCCGAGAACATCTTCCGTACTCTCCACATCAAGCACATCGTCACGTATCTGGAACGCCAATCCGATATTTTCCGCATAGCTTTCCAGAATATTTTCATAATGTCCGCCGCCGGCGATATTGCCCATAAGGCAAGCTGCCTTGATAAGTGCGCCTGTTTTATGATTCTGCAAATAAACAAGCTTTTCATAAGAAATATCCGTATTTTCTGATTCGAGGTCTACGACCTGACCGCCGAGCATACCATCCGGACCTAAGCACACCGCAAGCGTTTTCAGTGCTCTCAATGTTTTTTCGGTATCTTTTCCGTTGAAAAGTGCCGTTTCAAAGGCATATCCCAAAAGGCCGTCGCCGGCAAGAACCGCCATAGCTTCGCCGAACGCTTTATGACAGGTGGGTTTTCCCCGGCGCATATCGTCGTTGTCCATGCACGGCAAATCGTCGTGTATCAGGGAATAAGCATGAATCATTTCAATCGCACAGGCAAATGGCATTGCGTCCTCCTCCGTGCCGCCCGCCATGCGGCAGCACAGCACTGTCAGAATCGCCCGTATGCGTTTGCCGCCGCCGAGCAGGCTGTATCGCATTGCTTTATATATTGTTTTCTGGTAATTGTCCTTTTCGGGCAAATATTTATCAAGTGCTTTTTCAACCTTTTCCGCAATGTCTGCGGTTAATTTTTCATAATCCATATAAATTCTCCGTTAATCAAGATAATTGGGATTTTGTATCAGCTAAATTTTGCACTGCCGTGCAAAGCTAAATTATCTCATTCCATTCGATAGCTAAATTGTTTCTTCAAAACAGCTAAATTAAATTCGCCCTTTTAGCTGCCGTCAGGCGCCCTGACCGCAACGCAGTGTAGGGAAGAAGTGCCCTTGGGGTACAATTTAGCTGCTGAAAGCAATTTAGCTCGCCGAAAGCGAATTTAGCTGTTATTTGTCTGCTCCGCAGATACGCTGCCGTCCGCATTTTTTATAAGTATATTCACTTTCTGTTCCGCTTCGTCAAGCATTTTGTTACATTCCTTCGTCAGCTTGATACCCTTTTCAAAAAGCTCCATCGCCTCGTCAAGCGAGGTGCTTCCCGTATCCAGTTTTCTTACTATATCTCCGAGCTGTGTTATAGCTTCTTCAAACGTCTGTTTACTCATCAGCGTTACCTCCGTCCTTGCTTATCGCCGTGACTTTCGCCCCTATCTCTCCGTCCGCAAGCTTTATTGTAAGATTGTCGCCTTTTTTGGCTTCTTCGACCGACGTCAGCGGTTTTCCCTTTTCTCCGAACGTTATGGAATATCCCCTGCCGAGAACCGCCAGCGGACTAAGCGAATTTAAGCCTGCCGCTTTCTGCGCCAATGCAGAAGAATTTCTTTCGAGAATAAGCTTCATGCCCCGTATCAGATTTTCCGTCAGATTATCGGCTTTCATCTTGCGGTCGTCTATTCCGTTCAAAACTCCCTGGAATATTCTGCTCGTATCAAGCTGCTGCATCGCTATCCGCTTCTCCGCAGCTACCTTTTTAAGCCCGGAACAGAGCTTTTCTTCCGCCGTTTTCAGTCTTGTTCGCAGTTCGTCCGCAAGCGGAACGGCTCGTTCCGCCGCTTCGGACGGCGTTGCGGCACGCAAATCCGCCGCAAAATCCGATATTGTAAAATCTATCTCATGTCCGACGGCAGATATTATCGGGATTTTAGATGCCGCAACGGCTCTCGCCACGCCCTCGTCGTTAAATCCCCACAAATCCTCAATCGAACCGCCGCCCCTGCCGATTATTATTACATCGACATAGGAGGTATCGTTAAAATATTTTATACCCGATATTATATCCCTCGGAGCGTCCTCGCCCTGCACCAATGCCGGGTATATATAAATTTCGGGATATTTCCAGCGTCTGCCGAGTATGTTCAGCATATCCTGTATTGCCGCTCCCGTAGGCGATGTCACAATCCCTATCGCCGTAGGGAAATGCGGTATCCGCTTTTTCCTCGCCGTATCGAAAAGTCCCTCCGCCGAAAGCTTTTGTTTGAGCTGCTCGAACGCTATATGCAAATCGCCTATTCCGTCCTGCTGCATCTCCGTTATATACGCCTGGTAGCCGCCCATGGGTTCATACACTCTTATGCGGCATTTTGCAAGCACTTTCATGCCGTTTGCCGGCTTGAAAAGCAGTCCCGAAGCAGACCCTCTGAACATGACCGCCCCCAATACGGAGGTTTCGTCTTTCAGCGTAAAATAGAGGTGTCCGCTGCTGTGCGCCTTGAAATTCGATATTTCGCCTTTCAGCCATATCTCGCCCAAAATCGCATCGGTTTCTATTATATTTTTTATATATTTATTTATCTGTGATATCGAATATGTATTCATATTTCAAGCCTTTCACAAATATATGCCGTACCTGCGGCATTGTCCGCCGAAAATTTCGCTTCGGCGAAATGTATATGTTCAAATTTTTCTTTTAAATATTCACGCACATATATATTGGAAGCTACTCCGCCGCACAGCACGATTTTGTCTGTGCCGCAGGATTTTACCGTATTTGCAAGTGCCTTTCCGAGCGTTTTCGCAATACACATGAACACGGCACAGAAAATTTCTTCTTTCGGTGCGCCGCTTTCAACCATGCGCTTTGCCGCCGTTTCCGCTCCCGAAAAGCAAAAATCCGTATTCTTCACTGTTACCGGAAGCTTAATATCGGTTTTCACCGCTTTTTCCTGCATCTCTTTTCCGCACGGAAATTTAAGTCCGCACAAGACGCCGGTTCTGTCCGTCAGCTGCCCTGCCGGCAAATCAAGCGTTTTCCCGACAATCCCGCTCGCATATCCTCTTTCGTCCTTCTCGCACAGAAGTATTTCGCTCGTCCCCCCGGAAAGATGAACGGAAATGAATTTCCCCGTATCGTCAATATTGCCGGTCAGCACCGCCGCCGCAATATGCCCCTCCTGATGAGTCGTCTTAAAAAGCGGAACTCCGAGCGAATCCGCAATCACTTCGGCAAATGCCGTCCCTGCCGCAAACACGGGCATATACGAGCCTTCCGCACGCCTCGGCGTTTCGCTTACGGAAACAGCCTGCACATATTTCAGCTTATCCTTAATCCTGTTTATCAGAATCGGCAGATTTTTCATATGCATAAAAACCGCATCGCTCTGCCTCAATCCCCGTTCGCCCTGCTTTACGTCAAGAATTATCCTCTCATCGGATATGATTTCCCCGTTTTCCGTAAGCGCCGCAGAGGTTGTGTAGCAGCTTGTGTCTATTCCGAGATACATATGCATTCACAGCCTTTCAGAATTATTCTCCCTTTGCGGTCTGTATTTTTCCGAGAACTCCGTTTACATATGCGGCTACCTCCGGCGTATCATACGTTTTCGCAAGCTCTACCGCTTCGTTTATAGATACTTTTTCGGGAATATCGTCCATAAAATACATTTCCGCCAGCGCAATGCGCAGTATTGCAAGGCACACGCTCGAAAGCCTGTCTTTTTTCCAGCCCTTTGAATTTTCTTCAATCAGGCCGTCTATCATATCTTTATTTTCGATAACGGTTTTTACCGTGTTTTTTATATATTCGACATCAATGGGTTTGAAATGCATTCCGTAAAGCTCCTCCATGGTTTCCGCAATGTCGCTGCCGACAACGTTCCACTGAAAGACATACTTGAAAGCCAAATCTCTCGCCGTTCTTCTGTTGTATCGGAGAATTTCTCCGTTTTCGCCTATCTGCGGTGTCTTTTCCGCCATATTTCGCCGCACCTTTCGTTCTATTCTTTAAACAGCAAACAGGGTTTAAAAAATATTAAATTTTTAAACCCTGTGCATTTATTCTGATTTAAATGTACCGCTGCGCACGTTGCGCCGTGAAGATTACTCTTCTTCTGTGTTGTTTTCCGAAGCTTCCTCCGCTTTTTCGGGAGCTTTTTCCTCTTCGGGGAACTTGATTCCGTCTACGCTGAAATTAACCTTCAGCACTTCAAGACCCGTCATGTCCTCCACCTGAGTCTTAACCATTTCCTGTATTTTCCAAGCAAGTTCAGGTATTCTGTAGCCGTATTTCACGATTACATGAGCCGTTATCGAAACCGCATTATCCTTGATTTCAACGCCCACTCCCTTTGCTGCGGCTCTCTTGCCGAGTACTGCCGCTATGTTGTTTGTCATGCCTGTTTTAAGACCCTCAACGCCGTCAACATCTTCCATTGCTTTTTCAACGAGAGTTGCTATAACGTCCTCCGATATTTTAATATTTCCAATATGTTTTTCTTCCATTATCTATCAATCCTTTCCGATTTATTTCAAATATTCCGAAATTGCGCTTCCGCCCTTATCCTCATAAAGCTTGAGATTATACACGCCGTCCGCAATTTTCGTTTCTATAACGTAGCTTCCGTTATAAAGAATTTTATCCGTATCGCCTATAGTGCCTTTAACCATTTTAAATCCGCTTTCAACGAGCATTTGCTCATATTTTGCGACAATATCGCTCTCGACCTTTGTGAGGTCGAATTTGAACAGGCTTGCGCCGTTTTCCTTTGTATAATCAAGAAGTGCGAAGTTTTGGTCTGCACTCAGCGGCGACGGTATCGACATATATTCACCGAACGGAATGAAGTCGCCGACAAGATATGCGGGAGTAATGCTTACCGATTGCGTTGCGTCGTCCCAGTTCACAACTGCTCCGCTGCCCTCCGCAACGAATCTCAAGGGTATCATAGTTCTGCTGTCTTTGAGATAGGGCGCTGCGTCGAGAGTTTTCAGCTCGCCGTCTACATAAGCCGTATTTTTGTCTATGTAGAGCATAATGTGCTTGCCGTCTTCAAAAAGCCCCTCAACACGCATAAATTCCTCGTTCCATTTCACAGTTGCGCCGAGTTTTTCAAAAATCGCACGCATCGGAACCATTGTACGGTCGTTCAAAAGCACGGGAGGAGTATCAAATGCCACCTGTTCGCCCGCCACATACACTTTGATTTCATCTTCTGCACAAACGTTTACCGCAAAAAGCATAAACGCTGCCAATATAATACTTAATATTTTTTTCATGCCGTATATCTAACCTTTCCGCTTACAAAATATTGTATATCGCATTTGCCGTAAGCGCAGCAATGCAAAAAGCCGCCTAACATTTAAAGATATAAAATACTAATATATATTATAACAGTATTTTTTCGGTTTGTCTATAGAAAATTTCAAATTTTATTAATTTTTTTCAAAATCATTCAATTTGCTTTGGTTATTTTGCCGTTTTGCATAATTTCCGTGCGTGCCGCACAAATTGAAACTATTAATTAAATTTGCAATAATTTGTTGACTTTTTTTAAATTTGTGGTATAATAGACATGTATAATTAAATAACGGAAAGCTGACGCTTTCCTTATAAGGTTATGTCTATTGCTTTCTGCGACCGCAAAGCGGTCTTGAAAGAATATATGCAGTCTGCAGCATAGAATATGTTAGCTAATGGTGTGTGACTGCATTATTGACGGTGTCGTAAAAATGCCCTTGATGTCGGCACGCCTACAGAAGTATATACAAGCCTACAACCCCTCAGTCGGCTAACGGTGCCAGCTCTGCCAAGCACGCCTGATTAATATGTATTAAACGGTACAGACCATATAGGGGGGGGACGATTTCAAACCGTTCCGCAGTGGAAATAAATTCCTAATTCCTAATTTCTAATTCCTAATTAATATGTATTAAACGGCACAGACCAATGCCTCCTTTGTGTAAAGGGAGGGGGATGGCAGATTGTCAAAAACATCACATACATATAATAAGATAATTCAGTTTCCGCAAACCGGCGGTCTGCGGAATAATTATCCACACCTGCATACATAAACTCAACATACTATACATAAAAAATTACAAGGAGCAAAAAAATGGGTCGAGATTTAAGACGCATAATGGGAAGCGTCGACAAAGTCATATTTACAATTGTGCTGATTTTGTGCGCATTCGGCATATTAATGGTATACAGTGCCACAAAAAGCCTAAACGGCGGCATAAAATATCCGATCGTGCAGTTTGCCGCATTTCTGATAGGCTTTGTATGTATGCTTTTCATGATTTCATTCGACTACGAATGTTTCGGAAACAAGACAAGAATACTTTATACCTTAAATATAGCGCTTCTCGCCGTTGTTCTGTTCATAGGAACGGGCGAGGAAGTCGGCACAAAAGGCTGGATACGCTTCGGCGGCATAGGAATACAGCCGTCCGAGCTTGTCAAGATAGGCTTTGTGCTTACTTTCGCCAAGCATCTCGAGCGCGAAGAGGAAAACATAAACAGGCTTATGCCGTTCGCCGGAATGTTTGTCCATGCCGCAATCATAATAGGCATGGTGCTTTTGCAGCCGGACTACGGCACGGCAATGGTATATATGTTCATGTTCATATGCATGGTATTTGCGGCAGGACTTCATCTGCGCTGGTTCGCCGCCGCAGGGGCGGGATTTGCCGCATTTGCGCCGATTGCATGGTTCTTCATACTTCGGAAATATCAGAAAGAGCGATTCATAACCTTTTTGCATCCGGAGCTTGACCCGAGCGGTTCGGGATACCAGGTTATACAATCGAAAGTCGCCATAGGTTCGGGAGAACTGACGGGGCGGTCGCTTTTCAACGGCTCGCAGACACAGCTCGGAATCCTGCCGGCGAAGCATACGGACTTTATATTCGGCGTTATCGGTGAAGAACTTGGGTTCATAGGTGCATTGTTCGTTGTAACGCTGCTTATCGCACTCGTTATAAAATGCTTCATGACGGCTTCTTCCTCACGCACGGCATACGGGAAATATATATGCATAGGAATAGGCGCAATGTTTTTGTTTCAGATATTTGAAAACATAGGAATGTGCGTAGGTCTTATGCCCGTTACGGGTATACCTCTGCCGTTCATAAGCTACGGCGGCTCGTCCATGCTGACGAATCTGATTGCCGTCGGAATTGTCATGAGCGTGAGCGCACGCAAAAAGACTATTAATTTTTAAATGGAGTTGAAATTATTGAATAAAAAAGCTATAGGCGTGTTTGATTCAGGGCTCGGCGGTCTTACCTGCGTTAAAGAAATAATGGAAATTCTGCCCTGCGAGGATGTAATATATTTCGGCGATACCGGCAGAGTTCCTTACGGAACGAGGTCTGAACAAACCATTATAAAATACGTTGAGGGGGATATAAATTTCCTCTCTTCTTTCGATGTCAAGGCAATCGTTATCGCCTGCGGAACGGCAAGCTCGATTGCGCTTTCGTATGCCTGCGAAAAATATGATTTCCCCATAATGGGCGTTGTCGACCCGGCTTCAAAAATGGCTGCGGAAGCGACGAAAAACGGACGTATCGGCGTAATAGGCACGCCGACAACGATAAAATCCGATAAATACAGACAGGCACTTTTGAAAATAAACGGCGGACTTTTCGTTGAATCCGTTCCGTGCCGGCTGTTTGTTCCTCTTGTTGAGGGCGGTTACATAAATCACGAAGCAACAAGGATTATCGCCGCCGAATATCTTGCGCCGCTGAAAAAAGACGGCATAGATACGCTTATTCTCGGCTGCACGCATTACCCGCTTTTGAAAGACGTTATAAACGAATTTTTCGAAGGGAAAGTAACTCTCATAGATTCGGGGTTTGCCGCCGGCGTATATCTTGACAAATTCTTAAAAGACAACAATATGCAAAACGACCGAAACCACAAAGGAGAATACAAATTCTATGTCAGCGACAGCGTGCAGGGGTTTGAAAAGCTCGGCGGAATGTTCCTGAACAAGGAAATCGCCGGTGCGACCGAAAAAATCGATATAGAAAAATATTAAAATATACGGTACAATTCAGAGGTGCAAATATGAAAAAAGACGTGACCGTCTTTTATGAAAGCGTCCGCATATCGGGAGGCGAAGAAGAACGATTTTCCGAAACAACTGACGGTGTTCTGAACGAAAAAGACGGCGAAATATACATTACCTACAAGGATTCTCTCGGCACGGCGGTTCTGAAAATCAAAGGCAGGGAAATATCCGCAATACGATTCGGAGAAAACGCCAACACATTCAAATTCAAAAGCGGCAGACTCTATGCCTGCCCGTACAAAACCCCTTACGGAGTTTTTGAAACAATAATAAAAACGCACACCGCCGTCTGCGAAGAAACCGAGCTCGGCGGAGTGGCAAGCCTCGCTTATACCCTCGATTTTGCCGGGGAAAAAAGCGAGCATACATTTAAGTTAATATATAAAATTAAATAAATCTGCGTTGCCTGCCTGCGGCAATGCGCACTTTTTCAGATTGCGGGCGGAAAGGCTTTGAAAAAATCACAATGGATAACATAATCAACGAAATCAAAACACAAATCAGAAACGTAACGGGCGAAGCCGTGAAAAAAGCGTTCGGCGAAACCTGCGAAGATATTCTCGTGGAAAAACCGCACGATAAAAATCACGGCGATTTTGCCACAAATGCGGCAATGCAGCTCACACGCACGCTGAAGCAGCCGCCGAGGGCGATTGCCGAAAAAATTGCGGAAAACATGGATTTTGAAAATACGTTCATAAGTTCCGCCGAAATCGCCGGCCCCGGATTTATAAATTTCCGTCTGGACGATTCGTGGCGCAGTGCGGCAATATCACTCATTGAAGAAAAAGGCGCAGACTACGGCAAACAAGACGTAGGAAACGGTAAAAAAGTCATGGTGGAATTTGTCAGCGCAAATCCGACAGGCCCTATGCACATGGGCAACGCCAGGGGCGGCGCACTCGGCGACAGCCTTGCTGCCGTGCTGGCACGCTGCGGATATGACGTAACACGCGAATTCTATCTGAACGATGCCGGTGCGCAGATAGAGAAGCTCGGCAAATCTCTCGAAGCAAGGTTCATTCAGCTTGTATGCGGAGAGGACGCCGCAGAATTTCCGGAGGACGGCTACCACGGCGGCGACATAAAAGTTCATATGCAGGAATATACAGACGAATTCGGCACGGACGCAATAAACACTCCGAGCGAGGAAAGAAGAAAAATTTTCGCACAGTATGCGCTCGAAAAAAATGTTAAAAAACTCCGTCATGATTTAACGGAATACCGCATAGATTATGACGTATGGTTCAGAGAAACCTCGCTTTACAAAGACGGCGAAGTCGACGAAACGATTGAGCTGCTCAAAAACAGCGGCTACACATATGAGCAGGACGGCGCACTCTGGCTGAAAACCTCGGAGCTCGGCTGCGAAAAGGACGACGTTCTTGTCCGTGCGAACGGCATACCGACATATTTCGCCGTTGACGTGGCATATCACAGAAACAAATTCCTTGTAAGAGGATTCGACAAGGTAATAAATATATGGGGCGCAGACCACCACGGTCACGTTGCCAGAATGAAAGCCGCAATGCAGGCTCTCGGCATAAATCCGGACAGGCTCGAAGTCATACTCATGCAGCTCGTTCGCCTGATGAAAGACGGTGCTGCGGTGAAGATGTCCAAGCGTACAGGCGAAATGATTTGTCTTGCCGACCTTCTTGAGGACATAGGCGTTGACGCAACAAGATTCTTCTTCAATCTGCGTCAGGCGGACAGCCATTTCGATTTCGACCTCGACCTTGCCGCAAACCAATCCAATGACAATCCGGTTTATTACGTGCAGTATGCGCACGCACGCATATGCAGCGTTCTCGCAAGACTGGCAGAGGAAAACATAGCTCCCCGCCTGTGTTCCGACACAGACCTTTCGCTTCTGAATACGGAAGAGGAAAAAACGCTGATAACACTGCTCGCCTCATATCCCGAGGAAATACTCTCGGCTTCGAGAACCCTCGACCCGACGAGAATCACACGCTTCCTCACCGACCTCGCTTCTGCGTTCCACGCTTTTTACAATGCGTGCCGCATAAAGGGCGAGGAGGAACAGCTTATGTATGCAAGACTCAAGCTTGCGGAATGTACAAAACAGGTTATCGCACTGGGACTTGAGCTTCTCGGCGTGACATATCCCGAAAAAATGTAAACAAAACAAAGAGGTAGAACAATGAAAAAAATATTTGCAGCTTTTATATGTACATTTTTCATATTGAGCGTATGCCAAGCGGAAGAAATCTCATTTGAGCCGTGCGGCGACACAGAGCAAATAATTTCAAACGTATATTTTGACGATTTGTATAAAATTCCGCATATAAGCTTTGCACAGGACTGCGTAGCACTGGGGCTTATGTTCGGCGACGGGCAGAATTTCAATGCGGAATCGGGCATGACGAACGAAAACGCACTGCGTATTCTCTACCGCACGGCAGGCAGAGAGGACGAGGGATATGCCGCCGCATACAACACGGAACTACGGGCAGCCGCCGGTCTGGGCGATTTCGACTGGCTTTCCTCCGGCGACGGATTTTATCTGCTTGCACGCCGTGACGGACTGATTACGGACGCAGAATTTGTTTCCGCATATACAGACCCTGCCTCAACTCTCGCACGTGCGACGCCGGCAACCGTAAACAATTTTGTGAAATGGTTCTGCCTTTTGCACGGAATTAAAACTTCCGGTTCTCTAAGCGGCAATTTTTCAATTGATTCGGCATACAGGGCATATTATTCCGCACTGAAAAACTACTACATTCTTTCCGACGAGGATATACGCACGGTATCGGCATATTACACTCTGACAAACGACATCGCCGCATATATACTGAAAAAAGCCGAAAGCCGCATAATAGGCAAAATCGGAATACAGAGAATAACGGGGCGTATCACAAAGGTATACGAGCATACCGAAGCGGATTCGATTCGCAGAGAAATAACAGTTCTGTCGAACAACGCATATTATACGCTGAAAAGCAATTCATCAAAAAACGGTGCGTTTTTCAACGTTCGCAGCGACTATCCGGTGCTTTCAAAGAGCGGCACGGATTTGTCCGGCAGTCTGCGTGAAAACGACCGCATAACCGTATACATAAAAGACGGGAAGATACTTTTCGTGCGCAACGAAACGGTGAACAAAAATGCCGAGTATCTCGGCGCACCGCTGATTTTCAGCGGAAAATTCTACGTTTACGATTACACCAAAAACGAGCTTGTTCTCGGCGGCGTGAAGAAATCCGACAAGGATATTGACGGATATATGAAATGCTATCTCAATTTAGATACAAAATTTTATTATAACGGAAATATCATAGATAAATACACACTCAACACAGAATTTGCGGACAGAGAATGCACGGTGTTTATGCTTCCGTCGGTTCACGGCGGCATGGAGCGAGTGTATTCCATAGTCTTTGAATAAAAAAGGGTTCCGTGCGTCTGCGGCGGAAACGTTTCTCTTAATTTTCGCAGACGGAAAGGCTGAAACAACATCATGAAGAAAAAAATCTGTCTTTTGCTCACTTTAATACTTGTATTTTCGTTCCCTGCCCACGCACGAGAGGACGATGAGTTCGGAACAAAATACTTTGAAGCCGTAAAAGAATTTATTTTAGACACATACAAATTTGAAATATCCGAAAGCGATTTGTACAGCGGTGCGCTGAACGCCATATTAAAGGAAAATCCCGAATATCTGGAAAAAGCGCTTGCCGGCATGACCGGTCGGCTGGACAAGTTCTCGCAGTACCTTACAAAGGACGAATACAGCTCCTGGATAACGGATTTGTCCGGAAAATTCGTCGGAATCGGCGTATCCATCGAGGACAGGAACGGCAAAGTAACCGTTATAAATCCGTTTGCGGACTCCCCGGCGGAAAAAGCCGGTATGCTTTCCGGTGACGTTATCGCAAGCGTTGACGGTGAAAACGTTCTCGGGAAAACGATTGCGGAGATACAAACACTGATAGCCGGCGAAGCCGGAACGCCCGTAACAGTAGGTGTACTCAGAACAGGCAACGAAAACATAATCGAGTTCAAAATGCTCCGTGCGGCGGTAACGCAGTCTACGGTTGCTTCCTCGCTGCTCGAGGACAACATAGGCTATTTAAGCATTGCGCAGTTCGCCGAAACAACTTCGGATGATGTGAAAAAGGCGCTCGATGCCTTTGAAAAAGACAACGTGAAAAAGATTATTATAGACGTACGCAACAATCCCGGCGGCGAACAAAATTCCGTTGTGGAAACTCTCGGATATTTTGCGCCGAAAGGTCCTGTTATGAATATCGAATACAAGGATTCTTCGATGAACGAAACGTTTTATTCAGACGGGAAATATTTCGGGAAATTCGATATTGTGATTCTTGCGAACGAAAACAGCGCCAGTGCGGCGGAGGTATTCACGGGAACGATGAAAGACACGAAATCCGCAACAATAATAGGCACTACGACATACGGCAAAGGTACTGTGCAGACGATTCAGGGACTGCTGACCGGCGGTGCGGTAAAGCTTACCATAGCTACGTATACAACGGCGGCAGGCACGCAGGTTAATAAAATAGGTATCGAACCGGATATTGAAGTAAAAAACAAAATATATCCGCTTTACGAAAACCCCGACGTTGACGAAATGCAGTTTGCCGTGACAATTGACGAAAACAGCGGCGAAGAATATATAAAACCGTTTGAATACAGGCTCTCGCTGCTCGGAATATATTGCGGAAACGCATACGACGGCAAAATCGACAGCGACACAACGGCTGCGGTAAAGCTTTTCCAGGAAAAATTCGGACTTCCGCCGACAGGCGAAATCACAATCGATACGCAGGTTGCGCTGAACAATGCGACCCGTGAAATAAAAACCGTTTACGATAAACAGTTCGATACAGCCGTGGAATTTTTGAATAAAAAATAATTCAGCTGTTTCATGAGAGACAAAATAAAAAGGGTGTTGCAAAACCAATCTGTTCTGCAACACCCTTTTTTCATTATTCCTAATTCATTTTTGTGCTTGCGCCATTGCAAAGAGGTTTCCAAGTGCCGTCCCACAGGAACGCCGAAAGCGTATCCGCTCCCTCAATATCAAGTCCGGTATCCGGAATATTCAGCATACTATATGCCTTTGCTTCTCTCATTACCGCACCTGTCAATTTTCCGTCTTTATATGCGCATATATATAAATAACTCGCCCTGTCGCTAAGCATATACAGCTTATTCGGCGTTATGCTGACAGCATTTTCTCCGTCTTTCAGCCATTTTGCCGTCAGAGTGAAATTCTGCGTCACAGGTTTCGTGAAGTTGTAGCCGTTGCCGTCTGCGAACCAGCCGCCGAATATATATCCACCGTCCCCATGTATTGGGTATTCGTTAATATCAAAAGTACCGCCTTTCGGCACCGTTATTTCCTCCGTCCTGCCGCCGTAGCCATAGTCAACGGTTACGGTAAATCCCTCCGCCAGATATACCTCCGTATCATAAAACGCACGCAGTGCCGTATTGTCCGCAAAGAAATAGCTACTGTAATCTTCCGTAATCCCGTCCGTAATATTTCCCGTACCCGTGCCGCCGTCAATCGTCACATATATTCTCGATTCAAAAAATCCGCTGTCAAGCTCGGAAACAGGATTTGTAACCGTAAGCTTTGTGCCGCCGTTCAGGCAAAGATTGCTCGGTGTTTCGTCGCCGTCCTCGGTTTTGCGGATTGTATTGCCGTAAATCTGAACGCCGCCGTCTACAGACATCAGATTTGTTGCGCAGCTGATACCGCCGCCGCTTTGCGTTGCCGTATTTCCGAGAATACTTACTCTGTTCAGGCTGACCGCTGCTCCGGCGTCGGTGTAAATACCTCCGCCGTTTGCGGCTGTGTTATGCATGATTCTGCCGCCCAAAATATTCAGAACCGAATTGCTGACGTTGATACCGCCGCCCAGGCAAGCGTTTCTTTCTCCGTTGCCGCTTATTTCCGTTTCGTTCAGATTGAGTGTTGATGAATTAACCGTGTGTATTCCCGCTCCTGCGTTTGCCGCCTTGTTTCCGCATACGCTTCCGCCGGTTATGTTAATCTGCGAAGCCGAAGAATAGATACCGCCGCCGTTCGGTGCGGTGTTGCCGGAAATCTCGGTATTTGAAATCTCTGCTGTTTTGTCGCCGCCGTGATTTAAGAACACGATACCGCCGCCGCCGCGGAAACTGTTATAATCTTCACCCTTGGCTGTGTTGCACGTTATTCTTGAATTTTTAATACTTACGTCATAATTCGACTGTTTAACTACAATTCCTCCGCCGTCCCATGTTGCGGTGTTATTTTCAATCGTCGCATTGTCCATGGTTATTCCTCCGCCGTTCGGATTTATATACACAGCACCGCCGTTTTTTGCGGAGTTATCCGAAATACTGCTGTCGTATACCTCCAGCGTTGAATTGTAAAGATATACACCGCCACCTCCGTCGCCGACAAGAGCCTCGTTCTTTCTTAAGCTTGTGTCATTTTTCAGAACAATTGTAGATTTTTTGCCGGAGTTCGAACGTCCGTATATCGCCCCTCCCATACGTGAGCTGCAATCTTCTATAATGCCATTGTCTATGGTAATCACCGAACCGTCTGAACGTATTCCGCCGCCGAAATTTACGCCGCTGCAGCCTCTTATTGTGCCGCCGTTTATGTTTACCGCAACATTGGAAATGGCATAAATACCGCCGCCGTCCCCTGCGGAGCAGCCGGAGATAACGGCATCGCTGCCCATAGTCAGCGTACCGTTGTTCCACAAATATATTCCGCCGCCCTCTTTCAATCCGCTGCCCTCCCTCGTTGTGGCGCAGTCCGATATTGTGCCGTCTAATGTAATATTGATGCTTTTTTCGGCATAAATACCGCCGCCCTGCTTCACCGCCGTACAATTCGAAATAACGGCGCCTTTCTTTATCTCAACGGTATTTCCGTCCGCAGCATATACGGCACCGCCTTTGCCCGTTGCTTTGCAGCCTGTTATCGTGCCGCCCTCCATAATGAATTTACCTTTTGCCGCTATATATACGGCACCGCCGTTGTCTGAGCTGCCGCCCGTAAGAACTCCCGTTTTGTTTGAATCCTTCAATGTGAAAACCGCATTTTTTTGTATGTTTGCGATTCTTGTATTTTCCTCCGTCATTTCCAGCGTATATCCGTTCAAATCGAGAGTTATGTTCGATGAAACTTCAATCGCCGCTGCGATACTTGCATCGTTTAAAAGCGTTATCGTATCGCCGCTTTTCGCCGCCGCAAATGCGTCCGCCGCATTCAAATATACTTTTCCTCCTATTGCTGCCCCGGACCTCTCACCGCAGCGCACGCAGCTGCCGTCCTCGCCCTGAATATGTCCGAGGGCAGGTGCGGTTTCCGTTGTTCTTTCCGAACCGCATTTATCGCAGCGTTCCAATGTATATTCCGGTTTGGTGCAGCTTGCTTCTTCTACAGAAACCGTTTTCCAGCTATGGCCGCACAAATCGTATATAAATTCCATTTCCGACAGCTGCATAAACTCACCGCTTACATTTGCCGTGATTTTCAGTAAATAATACTGATATGCGGTACTGTTATTATCAATATCAAAGTTGAATTTTGTGTGATTTACAGGCTGAAGCACAGAATCCTCCGCCACCTCATGAATCGTTGTCCATGTTCCCTGTTTGCTGCTTTCGTTATAATCGTTGCAGCCGGAAAGCTTCCAGCTTTTCGGATTTCGTCCCGAATATCCGGCAGTGTCATTACCTGTTGTAAAAGCATATCCGCTTACGTAAATTTTCTTAGACGCTTTAATAACTATATAAGCGCTGCTGAAACTGCCCACACCCCATTTGGTGTTTATATTACCGTCAATAAGCTTCGCATAGCCCTCATTTGTGCTTGTTTGAGTGCCGTCAAGAGCCGTAAAACTTACATTGTAGGGGTCTTCGTATGTAAAACCGAGTTCGCCTATTTGCAGAAGTTCGCCGTCCTCTCCCTGAACTGCGGAAACCTGCAATTTATAGTATTGATACACCTCCGTATTTTTACAGCCGAACGTATACGGCTGCCTGTTTACGTCTTTCATAGTAGTATCGTCTGTTCTCGTGTCGATTGCCTTCCACGAGCCGCTGTTTACATTCGCTTCGTCATAATCATTGCAGCCGGAAAACACCCAGCTTTTCAGATTTCGTCCGTTATAGCTCGCATTGTCGTTTCCCGTTGTAAGCGTATAGGCGGTAACGATAACTTTCTTCGAGGCCTTAACGATAACATATGCGCCGTCGGTTCCCATGCTGACGCACCATTTGTTGCTGCTCGCTGCGGCAGACCCGTCAAACAGCTTCGCATAGCCCTCATTTGTGCTTGTTTGAGTGCCGGCAATTGCCGTAAAAGTTACGTCCTCCGCTGATACGATGTGCGGCGGAGTTAATGCAAGGCACATAACAAATGCCAGCAAAACCGCCAGATATTTCTTTGCTTTCATTTAAAAAATCCTCCCCTTCAAGCGTTTACACATTTCGGTTTTTACAAATTGTTCCCCCTTGCAGCCGTTCGGCCGCCCTGTCCGAATATGCGTATTTATTAATCAATTAATAAATTACTTTATTTTATTATATAATATTTTTACATAAAAGTCAATACATTTTCTTTAAGTTTTGAAATAAAAAAAGAAAAAATCCCGCCACTCCGAAGAGTTACGGGATTTTTTCCGATAAATTTTTATGAGATGAAATTTATACCTCTTTTTTCGCCGTAATATTTTTGATTACAAACAATACAACGAGAGTGATGACAATCTCTATTGCCAGGAGTATTACAGCGTTCTGAATGAATGCCGCAAGCACATATCCTACGAACGAGAGTGCCGCAACCGTTGCAGCATACGGCAGCTGGGTCGAAACGTGGTTGATATGGTTCGACATTGCACCGGCAGACGACATGATTGTCGTGTCCGAAATAGGCGAGCAGTGGTCGCCGCATACAGCACCGGCAAGACAAGCCGCAATGCCTATGATGAGCAGTTCGCTTGTCGGGTCGAATATAGCCGTAACAATCGGGATAAGTATTCCGAACGTACCCCACGACGTACCCGTAGCAAATGCGAGCAGGCAGGCAACGAGGAATATTATAGCCGGCAGGAAGTTTGCAAGTCCGCTTGCAGCCGAATCCATAACGGCTTTTACGAAATCGGCAGCTCCCAAAAGACCTGTCATATTCTTAAGCGACGTAGCAAACGTAAGAATGAGGATTGCCGGAACCATGGCGACAAAGCCCTTAGGTATGCAGTCCATAGCTTCTTTGAACGTTACCACACGTCTTGCAACAAGGTATATAATAGTGAGAACCAATGCCACTATAGCGCCCCAAGGCAAGCCGACCGTTGCGTCCGTATTGGCAAATGCCGTTACGAAATCCGAGCCGGAGAAAAATCCGCCGACATAGATAAGACCGATTACGCACAGTATAACAAGTATGATTACCGGCATAATAAGGTCGATAACTCTTCCTCGCGGATTGGCTTTTTCTTCTTCTATATTTTCGTCAACTCTGTCGCCGCAGGTATAAAGGTCGCCTTTGTTTATCGCATTGTATTCATGCAGACGCATCGGGCCGTAATCGAATTTCATAACGGAAATCGCAATTACGAATACAAGCGTAAGCAGCGAATAAAAGTTATACGGTATCGCACGCACAAAAAGCTCTATGCCGGAATATCCCGTGCCTTTTGTAAATTCGGAAACCGCAGCCGCCCAGGACGAAACAGGAGCTATCATACATACGGGCGCCGCCGTGGCGTCTATGATATACGCAAGCTTCGCACGCGAAATCTTATGCGTATCCGTTACGGGACGCATAACGCTTCCTACAGTGAGGCAGTTGAAATAATCGTCAATGAATATAAGAACACCGAGAAGAAACGTAGCGAGCTGTGCACCCACACGAGTCTTGATATGTACGCTTGCCCATCTGCCGAATGCGGCGCTGCCGCCGGCTTTGTTCACAAGCGCAACAACTATTCCGAGAATTACGAGGAACAGGAATATACCTGCCGTATCGGAAACTGCGGCTATGAGTCCCTCGTTCAAAAGGTTGTCCAATGTAGCTACCGGAGCGAAGTTTGCGGAAAGCAGACCGCCCAGAACGATACCTACGAATAATGATGAATAAACTTCTTTTGTTATAAGCGCAAGTCCTATGGCAACTATAGGCGGCACAAGCGCCCAAAACGTTGCGTGGAACATGCTTACAACGGCTTCGCCGTCCTCACCCTCGGCATATGCAACAGTGGATATTACCATGGCAAACACGAAAGTAAGAAAAGCAACAATGTTTTTTTTGCTGAAAATTTTCTTCACGTTAATCCCCCTACTTATTTTTTTAATATCCGATTTGCACAGCAAAAAACATGGGATAAAATCGGACATTATTTTCTCATATTATATAATATCACAAAATTACCAATGTGTCAAGTTTTTTATACAATTAATGTTTGCGAGTGCAAAAAAACAGAGGGTGCGGCAAAATGATTTCATCTTACCTCACCTCCTCTTGGGGGTTTTAGAAAAATATTGCTTTATGCGGTCTGTGCATTTTTATAACTAAATTAAGACGTCCCCCGCCTCTCTCGGCGGCGGGTTCCGCTTAATTTTTTCAGCGGCGGATACAATCCCCCACTGAAAACGTTGAATGACGGGGCTAAAGCCCCTTATTGAAAGCCCTTTTGAATTAAGCGTTTTTAATCATCTGCATCAGTTCGGATTTGTCGATTAATCCTATGGACGTATCGGCAATATTGCCGCCTTTTATAACGACAAGCGTCGGAATACTCATGATATTGAATTTACGTGCAAGCTCCGGCTCTTCATCAACGTTCACCTTGCAGACCTTTATATCCGGCATCTCCTCCGCAATTTCGTCCACGACAGGCGACATCATTCTGCACGGACCGCACCAGTCCGCCCAAAAATCTATAAGAACCTTTTTATCGGATTTCTCCACTTCCGTTTCGTATGTTGCCGATGTTATTTTTGTTACTGCCATTTTGTTTTCCTCCTTAAAATTTTTATTAATATTTTACCTAAATAATTTTTATTTATGATAATTTTCATTGTTTAATATTTTAAATCCCCGATACACCTGTTCGAGCAAAATCACACGCATAAGCTGATGCGGAAACGTCATCTCGGAAAAGCTGAGCCGCATATCCGCACGGCGTTTCACATCTTCGGAAAGCCCGTTTGAGCCGCCGATTATAAATGTTATACCGCCAAAGCCGTTTATTCCGGCGGTCTTTATAATCCCGCTCAGCTCCTCCGAGGTTTTTTGGATTCCCTCAACGCAGAGCGCAACAACAAAATCGCCTTTTTTGATTTTCTTTATGATTTCCGCTCCCTCTGCTTCAATATCCTGCATAACATCGGTTTTCCGACATTCCTTCACTTCCGTTATGCTGATTTTACCGAATCTCGAAAGGCGTTTTATATATTCCGCCGCAGCGTCTTTGAAAAACTTTTCTTTTATATTGCCCACGGCAATTACCGATATATTCATATATCCTCCGTTAAATTAAAAAAACCCCGAAACGCAATACTGCATTCCGAAGTTCTCAGGTGGCTGCCGGACTAGGATTCGAACCCAGACAAACAGAGTCAGAGTCTGTCGTGCTACCTTTACACAATCCGGCAATATATGTTTTGTCCATGCACTGCTTCTTGCAGCAATATTCATATAAAAAAAATATTGGTGCGAGAGACGGGACTTGAACCCGTACGGTTGCCCACACGCCCCTCAAACGTGCGCGTCTGCCGATTCCGCCACTCTCGCATACATGGTGTTGAGCTAATCAACGAATAATATTATACCACAAAATGCCGTGCTTGTCAAGCAATTTTTTCAAAAAAATTATTTTTTTCTTATGTTTTTTCATGCCATACCCAATAAAAGGCGAAATATTCCGCGCAATTTTACAGATATTGCAAAAACTCTTGAGGGTGTTGCAAAACAATTTCGCTTTGAAACACCCTTAGGGGCTTTAGAAAAATAGTGCAGAATGGACAAACTGAACCCGAAGGCGTCAGGCAATCGGAAACCGAACCCTTGATGCCTTATGACGGACAATTTTTGCCCTTTTCGGCTCGTCATCCTCGAAAAGCGGTAGCCTTACTTCGTCTTCCGCACCTAAAATGACTAAAAATTTTCTCGTCATAAGGTGCGAGCAGTTTCTATCGAGCTGATTTTTTTTCAAGACAAACAAACGAATGCAGGTAATACTTCCGTATTATCAAATGAGTTTGTGCAGTATTGGGGAAAATCAGCCGATAAAAACCATTAAGGGTTCGATTTTCAATTGCCCGGTTACGTCGAGTGGCGAAGTTTGTTCATAGCATAAAGCAATATTTATTTCAGAAATTCGTTCTTAAACGAATTTCTACATCTGTTTTAGTTTATCTTTTACAACTATGTACTTGTATTTATACCGTTATATCGGTATTTTTTTGCTTTATGCGGTCTGTACATTTTTATACAGCCCCTCATATGTTAATCAAGACTGAAATCCTCTGCCGTGAAGCTTTTTTTCTTCTTTTTGATGTGCTTGGAAATATCGAACATATTCAGCTGATATTTTTCGCAAATGTCGCTGCCTTTAACGATACCCTCATATTTGCACGCAACATCGCCCATCAGAAAAATAGGCTTTCCGAATACGCAGTTCAGACATTTTTTATCTTCAATCATCTGTTCATCAATACGTTTTTCTCATATTCTTTAACTTCTTTTATCCAGTCCGCACCTACTCCGCAGCCTTTTGCATCACAGTAATAATCCCAAACAAGCGAGAACGGCAGTGCTCTTGCCTCCTGTGTGAGTGCAAGTCTTGTGCTTACGTCGCCGGCATTTTCCGCAGCCTTGATTTTGTCATGCGGCATGAGCAATGCGGCAAGAATAGCTTTTTTCGTGTTTCTGAGTCCCGTTACCCATGCAACGACACGGTTAATCGAAGCGTCGAAGAAATCCGTCGCTATGAACGTGTCGCCGAGCTTGCCTATCTTAACAAGTTCCTCCATTATAGCACGTGTTTCGTCATCGAAGGCAACAACATGGTCGCTGTCCCAGCGAACCGGACGCGATACGTGCAGAAGCACATTTTTCGAGAACGTATATATGGAAGCCAGCTTTGCCGATACGACCTCCGTCGGATGATAATGTCCCGTATCGAGAGTCATTATGATATGGTCGCTGTTTTTGCTCAAAACATATCCCATACAAAATTCGTGCGAACCTGCCGTGAAGCTTTCCGCACCGATTCCGAATACTTTCGATTCGATGCCGTCCATAACGCCTTTTACGTCTTTCGTAGCTTCAAAAATCTTGTCGTAGCTGTCTTTCAGACGAAGTCTTGGTGCGAGAGTATCTGCCGGAACTTCTTTGTCGCCGTCCGGCGTCCAGTGGTTTATAACGCAGGTTTTGCCCGTTCTTTTGTAGAAATATTCACCGATTTTGCGGCATCTTATACCATGTTCAATCCAGAATTTTCTTATATTCTCATCCGCACATGAGAGAGTGCCGTTGTCGCTCTTCGGGTGCGAAAAATATGTAGGGTTGAAATCTATTCCGAGACCTTTTTCAACTGCCCAGTCAGCCCAGTTTTTGAAGTTTTCGGGTTCGATTTCGTTTCTGTCTACGAATCTATCCGCTTCTGCGTAGTTCGCATGAATATTAATTTTTTTCTCGCCCGGAATGTATTTCATAGCCGTTTCTATATCGGCTCTCAATTCCTCCGGATTTCTTGCCTTGCCGGGATAGTTTCCCGTGGCCTGTATGCCGCCGGTGAGTCCGCCCTCTTTCTTCTCGAATCCGGCAACGTCATCGCCCTGCCAGCAGTGCATGGATATAGGTGTTGCGTCGCATATTTTGATTGCTTCTTCAACGTCTGTTCCGTACTGCGCATAAATTTCTTTTGCAATTTCAAATCCTTTTTTGGTATCGTACATCTTTTTATCCTCCTTATTTTTTATAATAAATGCTGTAACGCATATTTTAATGTGAATTTTGTGAGCGGATAATATCCGCCTGTCTATGGGCATGTTGCCGCTTTTTGACAACCCTTCCACCACTGACGTGGTCCCCACACCTCCGCTGCGCAGCAGCTTCCGGCGCCTTACACAGGGGAGGCTTTAGTCTGTGCCGCTGAATACATATTAATTATGAATTCATAATTCCCATTAGCCGTCTGAGGGGTTGTAGGTCTGCATATAAGCTAAATTAAACTCGCCGTGCGAATTCAGCTCTCATCACCCACCCCAATTCTAATTCCTCATTTCTAATTTCTCATTTATTATAAGTATATAACAATATCAGTCCGAAAACAAGGACGTATTATGCCTTTTTTTACGTCCTTGTTTGCATTTGCGTTCATATATATTTTATCACAGATTAAAGATTTTGTCAATTTATATTTTATCTATAGACAAAACGGGCAACTTATGATACAATATATATGATATATTTTGAAAGGACAACAGACATGATTATTATAAGTGCGTGCCTTATGGGCAAAAACTGTAAATATAACGGCAAAAACAATCTGCGCCCCGAACTGCTGCATTTGAAAGACCAAGCCGTCTTGATATGCCCGGAAGCATTCGGGAAAATGCCGATTCCCCGTATGCCGAGCGAGATTGAACCGGGATTTTCCGGCGGGGACGTATTGGACGGCAAGGCGAGAGTATTTTCCTCTGACGGCAAGGACGTTACGGAGCATTTCATAAAAGGTTCGGAAAAGGTTCTCGAAACCGCCGTGAAACACGGCATAACAAAAGCGTATCTGAAGCAGTCCAGCCCCTCATGCGGCTGCGGAAAAATATATGACGGGACGTTTTCGGACGTCAAAAAAAGCGGTGACGGAGTTCTGACCGCATTGCTGAAACGAAACGGAATTGAGGTGACGGGCATTGAATAAGCTCAAATTTTTAATTATATTTATACTGATTTCATGCACGGCGTATGCTTCCGAACCATACGTCACATCGAATAATATTTTGTACGGCGATACCGTATATTTCAAAATCCCTTTTGAATACGAAAACGTGTATGCGGCAGACATATTCCTTACATATTCGGACAACCTCGAATTTAAAGACGCCGACTGCGGAACGGACGGCGAAAAAGCCGTGTATGAGGACGGCAAGAGCGTTCATATCGGATTTTTGCCGAACGAAAAGCCGAGCGAAATAACCGCCCGATTCAAGGCGACAGGCAAAGGAACATCATATATAATGCTGAATGAAATTACCGTTGTTTCAGACGAATTGGAGGAAACGACCGAAACTCTTTCGCAGCGTGCCGAATTTGAAGTAAAATCGAGCGCACCCTCCGGCGGAGGAAGCGGCGGCGCTGGCGGAGGAGGAAAAGGCAGCGGAAGCAGCAAGCCGAGCAGCGGCTCATCCGGCGGCGGTTCGTCCGTTTTCATTCCGCCTGTAGTACCCGTTCAGCCGGAAAAAATCGAACCGAAACTTCCGTTTGGCGATATTTCCGACGATTATTGGGCAAAATCTTATATATCGGATTTATACGAAAAAAATATTATCTCGAAAGACGAGCTGTTCCGACCGGAGGATTTCATAACACGTGCGGAATTTGTGAAGCTTGCCGTAACGGCGTTCGGGATTTCTTCGGAAGAAAAGCAATGCACATTCTCGGACGTTTCGGAATCGGATTGGTTTCTGCCGTATGTCGCAGCCGCCGAAAACAGCGGAATCGTAACCGGCGACAATGCGCATTTTTATCCGCAGGAAAACATAACACGAGAGGACATCTGCGTTATTTTGTACAGAATAATAAAGGACAATGCCGCAGAAGCCAAAACGGATTTTTCGGATATGGAAAGCGTATCGGACTATGCCTGCGAGGCTGTGGGAAAGCTTGCCGGTATGTCCGTGATAAACGGGAATGAAAACGGCGAGTTTCTGCCGAAAAGCTTCGCAACACGTGCGCAGACGGCGAAAATGATTGCCGCCGCACTCGGCAGATAGGAGGATTCGTCATGAAAAAAATAATTTTATCTTTTTTGATTGCGTTTATAATTTTCGGCACTGCGGCAGCCGACGAAGTAATCGAGAGCGGTGCGGAGGTATCACAGGGCATATCCGTTGAACCCGGCGCACCGAGCGAACCGGGGGAACCCGGCGAACCCAAAGAACCCGGTGAACCCGGCGAACCCAAAGAACCCGGTGAACCCGGTGAACCCAAAGAACCCGAAGAACCCGGTGAACCCGGTGAATCCGAAGAACCCGGCAAATATGCCGAGATAATTACCGACGAACTGGAGGATTTCGGCAAGACCGCCGAGCATTCGGGCGGCGTAATATATGATAAGGTAAGCGACAGCGCACCTTTTCACGGTGATGAAAGCGTTATGCAGCGCACGGATAAATCTGAGCAGTATATAAAATATGAAATTCCGTATTGGGAAAAGGCAGAGATTACCGCATATTTTTACGGCGGCGAGGAAATAAATCATTTTATTTTCAAGTGCGGCGAAACTGTAATTGAACCGGAAACGAATATAACGAGTGAGGACGGGAAGTGGCACAAGGTCGAATATTCGTTTGAAAATCCCGTATGCACCGAAAAAAGCCTGTATATATACTGGCAAGACCTCACCGAAACGGATTTTACAAACTGGGGTCAGGCACTCGGCAGCGTCCGTGTTTACACAGCGTTTCCGAAGCCCTGCACGCTGAAATATCTTTCCGACACCGTGTTCCCGATACCGGACGAGGGATATTCCGACTATACTCTCTCTGCCGAGGTCTGCGACCAAAACGGCGACCCCCTCGACGAAGAAATATTCTGGGAATGTGAAGCTGCGCCTGATGGAGTTTCGTTCGACACGGAAGCCGCCGTGCTGAAAATATCCCCCGAAGCTGCGGACAAGTCCGAAATCGAAATTAAAATCCGCACGGAAACACTCGAACCCGTAAGCGTTGTAATTTCGTTTAAATCGTACAAGCCGGGCGATATTAACGGCGATTTCAAGATAGACGAAACCGACCTGGAGCTTGCGCTTCAAAATTATAGGAAACCTGATAATACACGGGGAGATATAAATAAAAACGGAATTACCGATATATATGATTTGGCGTATATAAAAAAGAATTTCGGCAATCTCGATTAATAAAAAAATTTAGCAAAATACACAATTTTTTATTGACAAATTTATTGAAATGGTATATAATAAATAGTGCATATTTTTTTACACGGAGGTGCTTTTATGTCAGCAGAAATGACTAATTTTGAACAATTGAACGAACTAACGGAAACCAAACAGTTTGCGAAATTGAAGCAACAGCTGATAGATATGAACGAGGTTGATATTGCTGCGTTTATAGAGCAGCTCAGTGCGGAAAAATCGCTTGTCGTGTTCCGTCTGCTTCCGAAAGATTTGGCTTCGGACGTGTTTTCATGCCTGCCGACGGAAACTCAAAAATCAATCATAGACAGTATCAACGATATGGAGCTCCACGAAATCATCGAGGATTTGTATGTCGACGATGCCGTTGACATGGTGGAGGAGCTTCCGGCTTCCGTTGTGCGCCGTATTCTCAAAAATGCCACGCCGACAACGAGAAATCTCATAAACCAGTTTTTGAATTATCCGGAAAACAGTGCCGGCAGCATTATGACAGCGGAATATGTTTCGCTGAAAAAGAACATGACGGTTTCGCAGGCTCTGAACTATATACGCAACAACGCAATCGACAAGGAAACCATATACAACTGTTATGTTACGAACGCAAAACGTGAGCTTGAGGGTGTTATAACGCTCAAAGACATTGTCGTGAGCGACCCCGAAGCCGTTATAGAAGATTTGATGGACAAAAACGTCATAACCGCCGTAACGACGGAAGACAGAGAAGATGTCGCTTCTATGCTCGGTAAATACGATTTGCTTGCGCTTCCCGTTGTAGACAACGAGAACAGGCTTGTCGGAATCGTTACCGTAGACGATGCCGTGGACGTTATCGAGGAAGAAACAACGGAGGATATTCAGAAGATGGCGGCTATGCTCCCCTCGGAGAAGCCGTATCTCAAGACCAGCGTGTTCACACTGGCGAAAAACCGTATATTCTGGCTGCTCATACTCATGATAAGCGCCATGTTCACGGGCGGAGTTCTGGCGAAATACGAGAATGCGTTCAGCGCCGTGCCGCTGCTTGTCAGCTTTATCCCTATGCTTATGGATACGGGCGGAAACGCCGGAAACCAGTCCAACGCAATGGTTATTCGAGGAATGGTAATAGGTGAGATTGCCCCGAAAGATATATTAAAGGTGTTGTGGAAAGAATTTCGTGTTGCGCTTATCTGCGGATTTATTCTTGCGGTAGTCAATTTTATAAGGCTGTCGATACAATATCCAGGCAAAACCATGATATGTATTGTAATCGTTACAAGCGTATTCCTGACCGTGGTTTTGGCAAAGACAATAGGCTGTATATTGCCTATCGTGGCGGAAACGCTGCATCTCGACCCGGCGATAATGGCGTCGCCTATCATAACGACAATTGTAGATGCGTGCAGTCTGATTATATATTTCCAGCTTGCGTGCGCATTGCTTCCGCAGATTTCAAAACTTGGATAGAATGATAAATGACTTGAAGAAAATTATGCCGATTTTCTTCAAGCTTTTTTATTTGGTGTATGTTTTATGTGGTATGTGTTACAACCCTTCCACCACTTGCGTGGTCCCCCTCCCCTTACACAGGGAGGCATTGGTCTGTGCCTCTGAATTTGGTATGTACGGACTTCCGTAGGCTCCCCTGTGTAAGGGGAGCTGGCACCGTTAGGTGACTGAGGGGTTGTAGGTTTTGCATTTGCTCATCATAAGATTTTCTTGCCTTTTACAACCCTTCCACCACTTGCGTGGTCCCCGGCAGATTGTCAAGTCAAGTGCAACACTTTTTAGACAAAAATTCAATT